>NZ_JAQYUU010000001.1:1228249-1535311 GCF_028728205.1 Clostridium sp. 'White wine YQ' | reverse complement strand
GGTAAGATATGATTATGAGGGAAGCTTATTGATAAGGCTTCCCTCATTTTTGATTTTGAGGCTTTTGTGATATTATATTTGATATTAGAACAGATAATGTGGAGGTAATAAATGAATATACAGATATTTGGAACAAAGAAATGTTTTGATACACAAAAGGCAGAAAGATATTTTAAAGAAAGAAAAGTAAAATATCAATTTATAGATTTAAATCAAAAAGCTATAAGTAAAAGAGAATTGGAAAGCATAAAGGCAGCGGTAGGTCTTGATAAGCTTATAAATGAAAAAGCAAAGGAATATAAAACTTTAAATTTAGATAAGATTAGGGGTGAAGGAGTAAGAGAAGAGTTACTACTAAATAACCCTAAATTATATAAAACGCCTATAGTTAGAAATGGTAAAAATGCAACAGTAGGATTTGAACCTAGCATATGGAAAGAGTGGGAGTAGTTAAAGTAATAGGAAATATATAATCCCCAGAAATAAATTGATAACATTAACAGTTTGATATATAATATTAATAAATAATGATTATCGATTGATAAATGGAGGATAAATTTATGAAATGGTATAAGAACATGAGAATTAAACAAAAATTAGTTATTTCCTTTTTGGTATTAACATTCTTTATTGTTGTAGTTGGTGGTTTTGGTGCTTATGGAATAAAAAGTATCAACTCAAATGTAGACACTCTTTATAATGATAATTTTACAACACTAAAAAATGTTGAAAAAATTAATTCTAATATTCTAGTTTCAAGATTGGATATAATTAATTTAGTAGAAAGCAGAGATTCAAATAATGTTGATAAAACACTAAATAGTATTAATCAAATTAGAACTGAAGATAATAATATTTTAGCGGACTATGAAAAAACAAATCTTTCAGAAAATGAAAAGGTGCTGCTATCTAACCTTAAAGATAGTTTGAAGAAATACAGGGTAGCTGTTGATGATACAATTAATCTAATGAAAGATAAGAAATATGATGAAGCAATGGAATTAAGCAAGAATACTGCATCCATTAGAGCGGATATAACTTCATCTGTAGATAAATTAATAACAGAAATAAATAGTCAAGCTTTTGCAGAAAAGGAATCGAGTAATTCAATTTCTAAATCAACACTATATTTAATGATAGCATTATCTATAGTAGCAACTTTAGTGGGAATAGTTATGGCTATAATCATATCTCAATCTATTGCTAAAAGTATAAAAAAGGTGTTAAGTCTTGCTAAGTCTCTTGAAACAGGAGATTTGTCACATAAAATAGAGGTGGATTCTAAAGATGAATTAGGAATCTTATCAGAGGCTTTAAATAATGCAACAGAGAATGTAAGAATGCTGGTATCTCAAATTTCAGATAGTGCCTATAGCATAAGTTCTAGTAGTGAAGAATTATCTGCAACTTCGGAAGAGGTTTCTTCAAGGATGGAAATAGTAAATGAATCTACTGAACAGATAGCTAAGGGATCTCAAGACTTAAGTGCAACAACAGAAGAGGTTAGTGCATCTACGCAAGAGATAGGTTCAACAACAAATGAACTTGAACATAAAGCAAATGATTCTTATAAGTCTGTTATTGAAATCAAAAATAGGGCAGTAGATTTAAAAACTAAGGCTACAAAGAATATTGAAGCAAATGAGATAATATACAGAGAAAAGAGTCAGCATATTATAAATGCTATTAAAGAAGGTAAGGTTGTAGATGAAGTTAGAATTATGGCAGATTCTATTGGTGAAATAGCATCGCAAACTAATTTATTAGCTTTAAATGCAGCTATTGAGGCAGCAAGAGCTGGAGAGCAGGGAAAAGGTTTTGCAGTTGTTGCTGATGAAATAAGAAAACTAGCTGAGCAATCAGCTGAAGCTGTAGCACAAATTCAAAACATGGTGGTACAAGTTAGAAATGCCTTTGCTAATCTTTCTGCAGGTGGTCAGGATATTTTAGAGTATTTAGCTAATGATGTTAGTCCAAGCTTTGAATTATTATTAAATACTGGAATCCAATATGAAAAGGATGCTGAATTTGTAAATGGAATAATTGAGGATATTGCAAAATCTTCAAAACAAATAAATGAAGTAGTTGGACAAGTTGCGGATGCCATTGAAAATGTTACTGCAACTGCTGAAGAATCAGCGGCTGGTTCAGATGAGATTTTAAGAAGTATTAATGAGATTACAGCCTCAATAAATGATGTTTCTAAAGCGTCACAAAGTCAAGCTGAGCTTGCTATGAATCTTAATGAAATGGTTAAAAAATTTAAAATATAATAATACATAATTAAAGGAGCTAATACGCTCCTTTTTTTACATGAAAAGATGTATAATGATAATTAATGAAATTCTAATAAGAAAGTAGGCCTTATAATGAATAATGTAGAAGAATACTTAGATTTTGTTCCAGGAGTAGTTTCTGAAAAAGAAAAGACAGGTGGAGATTTATGGTTTATTTTTAATAATGATAGGGTTTTAGTCAATAAAGAAAATGATAAAGTTGAGATACCAACCTATGATAAAATTAGTTTCTTGGAAATAGAAGAAGAATACTACATAGGAAGTTTAAAGGGGACTGAATGTTATGCATGTGAAATTTCAGAAGATAAGTTAGATAATACCCAGTTTTTTGAGTTTATTGATATAAGATCACTAGGAATAATTTTAGGCGAGAGATTCTTTCTACTACTAGGAAGAGGAAAACAAATAATAAATTGGGATAAAAACAATAGATTTTGCGGAAAATGCGGAAATAAGATTTATAGATTAGTAAAAGAAAGAGCTAAAAAGTGTGATACTTGTGGAACAACATATTATCCTCAATTATCTCCTGCTATAATTGTATCAGTCATAAAAGGAGAGGAGATTTTACTTGCTCATAACCTGAATTTTAAGGAAGGTTTGTTTAGTGTAATTGCTGGATTTGTTGAGGCAGGAGAAACCTTTGAAGAAAGTGTAAAAAGAGAAGTTATGGAGGAAGTGGGAATTAAGGTTAAGAATATTAAATACTTTGGAAACCAACCTTGGCCATTTCCCAATTCTGTAATGATAGGATTTACAGCTGAATATGAAAGCGGTGAAATAAAGGTTGATGGCACTGAAATCGGAGAAGCTAAATGGTTTAAAAAAGATAAGCTGCCTGATATACCAAATAATCTATCAATTGCAAGGAAGCTAATTGATGAATTTTTGCGTTCATAGCTATATTAGTATGATTAAGCCTAGTTAAACTCTTGTTTTCTTAAGTAATTTCAATTATTTAGATTTGATTTTGTATTTATTATGTTTTATAATCATATCAGAAAAACAAAGAATTACTTCTGAGGTATTTGTCAGGCTCTTATTTTGAACCTACAGCTAATTTACGGGAGTTCAAGTACCTAGATGCAAGATTGTCCTATAAGTCCGAGAGGCCAGGACACATATGCATCAGTGAGGACACCCACCTATCGAGAGATAGGTGTCAAAAGAAGGGCAACGGTATTTTGGAAGTTCGATATAGTTTTTAAGAGGGTAATACCCTCTTTTTTTATTTTGCATGAAAGTGTATAATTCATATAGCAGGTGATAAAATGAATGAAGATGTTTTAATACAGAAATATATAGAAAGAGCTTATAAAGCATTAGAAGATGATAAATTAGTAAAAGCATTAGATCTTTTTAGTGTTGCTAACGAATTATCTAAAGAGGATGATGTAGATATAATTATTGAAATAGCTTTAATTTATGATTCATTAGGAAAACCAGAGACAGCTAAGGAATATTATAATAAGGCCTTAAGGATAGATGAAAACGAGGAAAGAGCTTATTATGGGTTAGCAGTTATATATGATGAAGATGAACATTATGATGAGGCAATTAGATTATATAAGAAAGCAATATATATTAATCCTAATTATCATAAAGCATATTTTTTTCTTGCCAATGTTTATGACATATGTGGGGAAGAGGAGTTAGCAATTATAACCTATGAAAAGCTGCTTTCATTAAATCCGATGGATTTTTGGGCAAATACTAATGTAGGATCAATATATGAAGCACTTGGGAAAAATGATTTAGCATATAAGAGGTTTTCAAAAGCGCTTGAAATAAAGCCGAATAATTATTTAGCATTATTTAATATGGGTGTGATTGCCTTTAAATTTAATATGCTAAATAAAGCCATAAGCTTTTATAATAGATCAATTAAAATGAATCCTATTTATGCTTATAGTTATTTAAATCTAGCAGTAATTTATAAATATATAGATACAGAAAAAGGAATAGAAGTTCTAACCAAAGGAATAGAAAATTGTGATGAAGTTCATTTCTTATATTATAATAGAAGTTGTTTCTATACTTTAATTAGCGAAAATCACAAAGCTTGCAATGATCTAATAGAGGCACTTAAGATATATCCAGATTTCTTAAAATATATATTAGAAGATGAGGAACTAGAAGAGATAACTAATATGACATGCTTTAAAGAATTTGTAGAAAATGAAATAAATAAGTAATAGCCCAATATATAAGTAAGCAGAAGCTGTGTTAGGAAAGCTTCTGCTTATTTAATTTAAATTTTTAATTTTAGATAGTCATTTTTATTGTTGATTTTTTAAAAGATCTCTAATTTCTTGAAGTAGCAAAACTTCATCAGATGGTTTTTCAGACTTTGATTCCGCGTCCTGTTGTTTAAGTTTTTTTATAGATTTTACAAATAAAAATATTGAAAAAGAGATTATAAGAAAATCAATTACATTTTGTATGAAGTTACCATAGTTAATTGTAACACCAGGAAAATCTCCACTGGCTTTTTTAATTACGAATTTTAAATATGTAAAATTAACACCTCCAGTTAGGCCACCTACTATTGGCATAATAATATCATTTACTAGTGAAGTTACAATTTTACCGAATGCACCACCAACTACAACTCCAATAGCTAGCTCTAAAACCTTACCTTTTACAGCAAATTCTTTGAATTCTTTTAATATAGTAATCACCTCCTTTGAAATAATTAGCAGAAAAGCATGTAAAAACAGAGGATTTGTATAATATATTAAGTAAATTTTAATTATCTAATAAAAAAATTACAATTTATAACTTTTTTATTCACATTTTACATCAGATTAGGTAAAATTTAGATGTAGGAGGATTAAATATGTATAACAAGGAAATAGAGAAAATTGTCTATATTGATAGAGTGATATTAGAAAAAATATCACTTATATGTATATATGCAACTTTTATTATTGCGATTTTGAATATAATTATTCCGAATTTAACGAGAAATATAATTGGATTAATATATATAGTAGTTAGTTTTTCAATAATGATGTTAACTTATTCAACTTCAAATATTATCAAGAGCCAGTATTTTAAGTTTTTTTCTATAACATTTTTTATATCTGCAATAGCTAATATTATTAAATTAGTTCCAACAGATATTATTCAAAATAGTTTTGAAGGGAATATGCAGTTTATATATTTCTTTTCAGATATTTTAATTGCTTTATTGTTAACCTATACACCATACTTTGTTAGAAATAGTCATATGAAAGGTATTAAGATTAAATATATTTCATTAATTGTAATAACATTAATAGCTTGCTTTACGTTGTCAATTACAATATCAAATAGACACCTATTTAATATTATCGGGAATTGTATAGCAATAATAGTATTTATATATGCAGTCATATCTTTTAACGATTTTAACATAAAGAAGGGAGCAAATATAAACTATTTTAAGATATATTCATATATAATCTTGGTTGCATTTATTTTTAATACAATACAAATGATATTATTTAAGGGAATGGTATTAAATCCTGCATATGAATTAATAAAATTAGCATCTCAAATAATATTTTATGGGTGCATACTTCAAAAACTCTTAAATAACTCTTATGATATTCTTTTTAATGATCTGTTTGAGAGGAATAATGAGTTAAACTTATTAAATAAGGTTATACTATCTAAAAATCTTGAACTAGAGACTTCAAAAAATAGAGTATTTAAGCGTGAGGACATGTTTAAAAATTTATTTAAAAATTTACCTATACCGATGTTAATGATAAACTTATCAAACGGTAGAATAATATACGCCAATTCTGCCTTTCTAAATTTTTTTAAGGATAAAAATTTAAAAAAGGTAATAAATAAGAAGCTTACGGACCTAGTAAGTTTTAACGAAGAGGTATTTAGTAAAAATGGGACAAGTATAGATTTTTCAAGTATATATGAAGCAACACTAGGAAAAGGTGACTTAAAATATTATTTAGTATTTCAATTTATACAGCTATCAGCGGATGATAGCCAGTGTTTAGTACAAATTAAGGATAGAACAGAAGTGGTAAAAATAGAAGAGATAAAAAGAAATCTAGAACAAAAGAAAATAGAGGATAAAATAAGAGGAGATTTTCTTTCAAATATTAGTCATGATATTAAAACTCCAATAAATGTAATATATTCAGCAACTCAGTTAGAGAAGCTATTAATTGAAAAAAATAATACTGATGAAGTGAAAAAGTATAATCAACTATCTAAAGATAATTGTTTATCCCTTATTAGGCTTACAAATAACCTAATTGATAGTTCAAAATTAACGTCTCATTATTTGAAACCCAATATGGAGTTATGTAATATTGTTGAGGTTATTGAAGATCAAACTATGAATTTAGTAGAGTATGCTAGAGCAAAGGATGTACATTTAATTTTTGATACCTTTGAAGAAGAAATATATGTTTTTATGGATAGGGAGTTTGTGGAAAGAATTATACTAAATCTAATTTCTAATGCATTGAAGTTCTCAAATAGAGAAGGTGCCATTTTAGTAAGCATTTCTCTAATTGATGAAGAGGTGAAAATAAGAGTGGTGGATAATGGTATAGGAATGGAAGAAGAATTTATGAATAAAGCGTGCGATAGATATGAAAGAGGTAAAAATAGCAATGAAAATAGCAATGTAGGAAATGGAATAGGTTTGTATGTAGTTAAAAATCTGACAGAACTTCAGGGTGGAAAAATAACAATAGATTCTAAGTTGAATGTTGGAACAACAGTAACTTTGACTTTTAAAAAGGGGAAGTAAATAACAATGATTGACTTAGAAGTATCTAAAATTAAGAAAAATATAGGGATAAGAATTTTTATTCCATTGTTGATGGTTCTGCTTGTTTTATATAAATTCACCAATAATTATAACTTATTTCATATATTAATAGAATTTATATGTACAGCACTTGGTTTATCCATGGCATTAATTTCATTTGCCAGAAGTAGTAAGGAAAAGTCTGTATTTAAATATATAGGATATGGGTTTCCTATTATGTGTTCCTTAGACTTTCTGCATATTATGTTTGTTAATTCAGCAATTACAGAAGAAAACGCATTCATCAGTACTATATTCATTTGGGTAAGTAATAACTTTTTAGATTACAGTCTTATTATTTTATCTATATTGTTTATAAAATATAAGGTGAATAATAAAAACATTTTTGCATCATATGGAATTCTTCTTATTATTATTACACTTTCGGGAATAGTAGTTGAACTAGGTGTAATAACGAATAAAGATGTAACTCAATATATTATTAACTGCTGGTTGTTACTATATGGGTTACTTTTGATTACAATAATTTTAATAGCTAAGAATCGTGAATTTATAGGTAGAAAAGAACAGATATACCTATATTTAATTTTGTTCTTCGAAATTTCATATGAATTCGTGGCAATGTTACACTTTAAATTTAATTTAGATACACTAGTTTGGGCACATATACTAAAGTATATTTTCTATTATACTTTATATGATGCGATAGGTAGATTTGTATTTTATAAAACTTATAATGGAATATATAAAGAACTAAGAGAAGTTGAAAAGATACAGGTAGTTTTGAATAGAACCTTGCAAGAACGAATGAAAATATTGAGTGAAGTTAAGAGTATTTTGGTTAGAAGTGAAAATAAATATGTATCCTTAATTGAATCAATCTCGGATGGTATAATAATATTCAACGAGGATAGAGTTTCCTATGCTAATGAATCTATTGGATATTACATTAATGGATACAATAGCAACATTGAAGGGAAGCATTTAAAAGATATTTTAGACCTGTTAGAAATAGAATTAACTGATTTTTCTATAAGTGGGTATATTCAAAATTCTATCAAGAAAGAAATATTAGGCAAAGTAAGAGATTTGGAGGTTTATGTTTTCAAATCAGAAGCTGAAGCTAAAATATTGTTTATTAAGGATATGACTGAAAATAATAAAAACTTTGAGTTAAAAGAAGAGTTAGAAAAAAATTTAGTTGAGGAAAAATTAAAAAATCAGTTTTATTCAAATATATCACATGAATTGAGAACTCCTATTAATTTAATATACTCTTCTTTACAGGTTAAAGGGTTATATATAGTTGATAACAATTATGAAGCACTTGAAAGAAATAGTGGAGTAATTAAACAAAATTGTTTAAGATTAATAAGAACAATTAATAACTTTATAGATACTAATAGAATATCTGAGGAATATTTAGTTCCAACCTATGGAGTTTATAATATAGTGGAGCTAGTGGAAAATGTAGCCCAAGCTTCTGTTAGGTATTTAAGAAAAGTAAAAATGACTTTAGTTTTTGATGCAGAAGAGGAAGAGATTTTTGCATTCTGTGACGGTGAATTTATTGAAAGGGCAGTTCTGAATTTGCTTTCAAATTCCATTAAGTATGGAAAGGAAAATGGATATATTTATATAAATATTAGTAATAAAAAAGATAAATTATATATTAGTGTTAAAAATGATGGACCAGCTATATCTCAGGACATAAAACCTTATCTCTTCGATAAGGTTACAAGAATAAATAAATCACTTAATAGAGATAAAGAGGGGAGTGGGCTAGGTTTATATTTATGTAAAAGTTTAATAGAGCTGCAAGGTGGCGAGCTTATCTTAAAAACTGAAAAGGATTTTGGAAATGAATTTTTAATCACTTTGCCCTATGACGAAACTATATCAGAGGGTGAAAATAATTCCTTTATAATAGGTAATGTAGATGAAAAAATAGATATAGAGTTCTCGGATATTTATATTTAAAGTTTAAGGGAAGTCATTTTGACTTCCCTTAATTAGTATTTTAAATTTTCTACTGTTGTAACTAATTCCTCAGAATATTTAAGTGGCCCTCTTGAACAATCTTTGTAATGATCCTTATCTCCATATTGCAATGTATGAACAGAAGAACCTTGCTCGTTACCATACTTTTCACTTGTCAATTGAAAATATAATTTATGGTAGTTAAAAGGCTGAAATCCATCTCCCTTTATTGATAAGTCTTGCTCATTATAATAAATAAATTCCATCCCTAATCCATCTTTTTTTATACTTTCCATAGTTGTATCATCTATAATATCCTTTGCTGTAGATAATTTGTTATGAAATCTGCTATTTGTTAAATCAACTATTTTCTTGAAATCTGAATTGGTTTTATCTAATACTTTTGAAGTGTTATTATTGTAAATAATGATTTTATCTGGCGTAGATAAAGCATTTTCTAGGGGTTTGCCTATTTGTTTTCCATTGATTTTATCTGATTGTGATTTTGTACACCCAATAAAAGATATACAAAAAACAAAAACTATAAGCAGGGAAGTAATTTTTAATTTCATACTACACTCACTCCATATTGTTTAGTTTAGATAATAGTCATATTAAAAGGCTTTAAATTATACTTTTTCTTTAAGTTATTTAAGGGCAACTTAATAATAAATTTACAACCTTTATTAAGTTCACTTTCAAGAGTTATAGTGCCTTTATGTTTAGTGATAATAGTTTTGGTAATTGCTAGTCCTAAGCCTGTGCCAGTATTTTCTGAGGTTCTAGATTTATCTCCACGAGTAAAAGGATCAAACATGCTTTGAGCTTCATTCTTAGGTATTCCAACGCCATTATCTTCAATAATTATATTTAAATAATTATCTTTTTCAAAGCAGGATATTTTTAATAAAGTCCCATTAGGATTGTATTTAGTGCTATTTATTACTATGTTTCCTAATGCTCTATCTAGATTTTTTCTGTCAAAAAGTAATGGTATTTCTTTTTCAGGAATATCAAAATCATATTCAAATCCGCTTTCCTCAAGTCTTGGTATATATGAAGCTATGAATTCTCTTAAAAATTCGCAAATATCTTCTTTCTCTTTTGAAAGTGTAAAGTTCCAAGAGTCTAACTTAGAATAATCAAATAAATCAAGAATTAAATTATTTGACCTCTCAGAGTTTCTCTTAATAACAGACAGATATTTTATAACATCTTCTTTTGGCAAATCAGGATTTTGTATTAAATAATCAGAGTAGCCAAGCACTGATGCAAGGGGAGTTTTTAAGTCATGAGATATGTCTAAGATTAATCTTTTTCTTGACTCTTCAGATTTTTCTCTTAAGTTTGTTTCTTCTTCAATTTTAGAGGCCATAATGTTAAAAGCATCACCTAAGTTTTTAAATTCATTTTTACTAGTTAAGTTAATTCTAGTGCTATAATTCCCGGTAGCTAGTTTTTTAGCTCCATGGGTTAGTATCTTTAGTGGTGTCAAAAAGTAGGATGAAGTTATCCTTGAATAAAGATAAAAAACTAGTAAGAAAAACAACATAAAAATACCAAAGGAAATAAGAATAAATTGCTTAACAGTAAGTCTTTTTGGTGCTATCTCTAACTCGGTATATTTTTTTGAGGGTATACCAATTACCATCAAAAAGTCATTTTTTTGATTATAAGCTGTTCTATATACATATGGAAAGTTTTTCTTTCTAACATCCAAAACAAAGTTTGACTCTTTTTCACTATAATTTATTAACGTGCTTATATCTGCTATAGAGATTTTGTCTTTGTCAAATGGAGCAGCTACTTGCCCATGTCTATTTACTATCTTACCATTCTTATCAATGATAACCATATATCCATCCATTTCTAAAATTGGACTAGAATCAATTTTAGTGTAATCATCTTGCATAAAATTTTTAGGAGAGGTAGGATCAGATAAATCTACCTTAAAATAAACCATTCCAATGATTGCACTTATAAATAATGATAAAATAAGTACAAAGAACATAAGAAAAAATGATATAACATAATTTTTCATAAGGAGATTTGCTAGGGTTTTCTTTCTCCTTAACTTAAGAAACTTCAAGATTACTCAACCCTTTCCATTTTATATCCTATTCCTCTAATAGTTTTAAGATAAGTTGGTTTTTTTGAATCTTCTTCAATCTTTTCACGAATATGGCTCATATGAACCATTATTGTATTATCATCGCCATAATAGGTGTCGTCCCAAACTAGTTCATATATTTTCTTTTTAGTATATACTTTCCCAGGATTCTCGATAAGAAGCTCAAGAATTTTAAATTCTTTAGCATTTAACTCTAAAAGGGTGTCATGCTTAAATATCTGACAGCTTTCTTTATCAAGTGTTAAGTATCCAAGTTTTATAATATTTTGTTTTTTACCTGGAGAATATTTATAATATCTTCTTAATTGAGCATGTATTCTTGCTTTAAGTTCAACAGGACTAAACGGCTTGACCATATAGTCATCTGCACCGAGTCCAAGTCCTAGTATTTTATCAGTATCATCACCTCGAGCAGTTAAGAAAATTACTGGAATTTCACTATCTTGTCTTATGTATTTAAGAACCTCGAAGCCATCAAAGTAGGGCATCATAACGTCCAGAATAGCTAAATCTATAGAATTATTTTCAAAAACTTCAATGGCTTTTTTGCCATCCTCAGCAAAGAAAACTTCAAAATCTTCTGTTGAGAGATGTAAACTTATCAAATCTCTAATGTCTTTATCATCTTCAGCTAATAATATATTCATAATAAAACCACCTTTAAAATCTATAGTTCTTAAGAAATTATAACACATAAATGAAGAATAGTAACATAACTGGGAACATATATTATTTTATGAAGAGAGGTGATAATATGAAAAATCCTTTTAAGGTTAAGGGGAATTTTAAGATAAGTACATTTTTAATTCAAGTTTTTATGCCCCTAATTGGAGGTGCACTGGTCGGGTACTTAAATAGAAACACAATGGGACAATATATAGAATTAACAAAACCATTTTTTGCTCCACCAGGAATGGTTTTTCCAATAGTATGGGCTATATTATACTTATTAATGGGAGTTTCAGCCTACAGAATTTATATGTTAGGCATGAGTGGAGAAGATGTATCATCAGCAATGTTCTTTTACTATATTCAACTAATATTTAATTACTTATGGGTGTTTATATTTTTTAGTTTTAGATTATATGGACTAGCATTTATTGAATTAGCTATTTTATTTATTTTAGTTTTAATAACATTTATTAAGTTTTTTAGAAAGGATAAGCTTGCTGGAATTCTTTTAATCCCATATTTAGTATGGCTGATTTTTGCAGGGGTTTTAAACTTCTATATTTGGTTATTAAATGAAGCCTAGCAACAAGTAAATATTAATGTCCTTTGAAAAAAATTCGAAAATATAGTATAATAGTAATGCTTATTTAGGGGCTCCTATTTATAGATAACAAACTTCAAGTTTATCTAGAGGAGTCTTATTAATTTGGATTGGAGAAATATATGGGAAAAGCTCTTTTTGTCATGGAAAAGCCTTCTGTGGCTATGGATTATTACAACATTTTGAAAATTGAAGGAAGAAGGCAGGATGGCTATATAGAAGGAGAAAAGGCTATTTTTACATGGTGCGTAGGACATATGGTTACCATGAGTTATCCAGAAAAATATGATGATAAATTAAAGTTTTGGAACCTAGAACAGTTACCTTTTCTACCTAAAGAGTACTTGTACGAAGTAATTCCATCAGTTTCAAAGCAATTTGAAATAGTTAAAGGACTATTAAATAGAGAAGATGTTGATAAAGTATACGTTTGTACTGACTCCGGACGTGAAGGAGAATACATATATAGATTAGTAGATCATATGGCAGGGAATCCTAATAAAGAAAAGTTTAGAGTATGGATAGATTCTCAAACTGAAGAAGAAATAAAAAGAGGAATAAAAGAGGCTAAGCCTTTAGAATATTATGATTCATTAGGTTCATCAGCTTACCTTAGAGCAAAGGAAGATTATTTACTTGGAATAAATTTTTCGAGATTACTAACACTTATTTATGCAAGAAACTTAGGAACAGTATTAAAAGAGGATAGGGTTGTAATTGCAGTTGGCAGAGTTATGACTTGCGTACTTGCGATGGTAGTAGATAAGGAAAGAGAAATAAGAGAATTTGTTAAAACTCCGTTTTTTAAAGTAAATAGTAATTTTCTATTAAACGAAGCAGAGTTGAATTTAGAATGGAAGGTTTATGAAGGCTCTACATATTTTAACTCACCACTTCTATATAATGAAACTGGATTCAAGGATAGAAAAACTGCTGAAGAGCTTATTAATAGATTAAAGTCTTTTGAAGAGGGAGAAATAGTGGAAGTTAAGAAAACAAAGGAAACTAAAAATCCTCCTTTACTGTTTAATCTCGCTGAACTTCAAAATGAATGCACAAAGAAATTTAAAATAAGCCCAGACGAAACTTTGGGAATCGCTCAAAAATTATATGAAAAGAAGATGCTAACTTATCCAAGAACAGATGCAAGAGTATTATCAAAAGCTGTAGCTAAGGATATAGGTAAAAACCTGTCAGCTTTATATAAAAATCATCCAGAACCTTGGTGTAAAGAGTATCTTAAAAAAATATCAGAGAATAAATGGTCACAAAATCTAGTAAAAAGTAAATATGTAGATGATTCAAAAATTACAGATCACTATGCTATTATTCCAACTGGAGAGTATAATGCTTCTGGATTAACTTCCTTAGAACAAGAGGTTTATGAGCTAGTTATAAGAAGATTTTTAAGTATTTTCTTTCCGCCAGCAAAATATAATAAAACTAATTTAACTGTTGAAGTGGACAGAGAAAGATTCAATTTTACTAAGAAGATATTAGTTGAAAAAGGATATCTGGAGATCTTAGGAAAAGAATCTCAAGAGGAGCAAGAACTAGATATAACTCAATTGAAAAAGGGAAGGAAGCTTCCAATTAAAGATTTAAATATAAAAGAAGGAGAAACAACACCTCCTAAAAGATATACAACAGGTTCAATTATTATAGCTATGGAGAATGCGGGAAAGCTTATAGAAGATGATGAGCTAAGAGAGCAGATAAAAGGAAGTGGAATAGGAACGTCTGCAACTAGAGCAGAGATAATTAAAAAATTAATTAGGATAGAATATTTGACTTCTAATAATAAAACTCAAATTCTAACTCCAACTAAAAAAGGAGAAATGATATATGAGGTTATAAAAGCTTCTATTCCATCATTATTAAATCCAACATTAACAGCTTCATGGGAAAAAGGACTAGGTATGGTCTACTCAAAAGAGATAGCAGCTGATGAATTTATGGAAAAGCTTGAGAAGTATACTGAAAATAATATTTCAAAAGTAATACAATATAGAAACAATATTTTATATAAAATAAATACAAATCTTTTGAGAGTAAAAAAGAGCTATGAAAATAATTAGCAGGAGTCAAATGACTCCTTTTTTTATAGAAATTTAATGTAAAATATTTGAAAAGAGCTGTTATTTTATGTATAATTAAGAAAATATTATATAAGTAGGCTACGTAATATGTATTTATGAGGTTATTGTAGCATAGGATTTATAAATAGCTAATAATAAAATTGAAAGTAGGAATAAAAATGAAAAATAAAAATTGGTTAATGTATTTTATTTACGCTTTAATATTTGCCTGCTATATTTTATTTTCAAGTAAGATGATTATATCTTTAGATAAAGAAAGTAAGGCAACCTTCAACATAATGCCTGTATTAATATGGTCAAGTGTATTATTTATTGGATTGGGGTTGCTACTTGGAGTAGAAAGGTTTTTATTAGAGATAAAGAAAGAAGGAAGGATAAGAGTTAATTTACCTAAAATTATCTTTTTAGGATTGCCATCACTTTATTTTTCTCTTGGTCTGTTTTTGGCTTACAGTCCAATAATGTTTTTCAGGCAAACCTTTACCTATCCAATATTACGTCTTTTATTAATTAAAAGTGACTTTTTAGCAATTTTTCAGATTATTTTCGGATATGTTTTAATAACTAGCTTTGTAAAAGTAAAGAGAGATGAAGAATATATAAAACTTTGAAAATGAGGTGTAAACTTTGAAATATAGCTTGAAGGTTATAATTACTTTTATTAGTTCATTAATAATTACATATCTTATAGTTGGATATGTTAAAAGTACAGTTTTTGCGGCAATTCACTGGATAGAAGGGGTGACAATTTGGGACAAGCTTAGGGAATATTATATTAGAACCTTTGATCAAAATATTATTCCTGCTATTATTTTAGCAGTGTTACTAACGGCATTTATTATGTATGTTGGAAGAAAAAGAAACAGAAACTTATAAAAAGATAAGTACTAGGAGAATTACAAAGATGAGGGATTTAAATACAACGGATCATATTATAGAAAAAGGCACTGAAAATGATATAGAAGAGTTAGCGCGTCTCTATGATGATTTAAATGATTATTTAGAAAGTGGGATAAATTATCCTGGATGGATTAAAGGAGTATATCCAATAAGAGAAACTGCTGTTGATGGAATTAAAGAAGGAACCCTATTTGTACTTAGAATAAATAATGAGATTGCAGGCTCAGTAATACTTAGTCATGAACCAGAAGAGGCATATTCAGATGTAACATGGGGAATCGAAGCTGATTATAAAGATATTATAGTTATACATACATTTGTGGTTCATCCAAAGTATATGAAAAATGGTGTAGGTGAGAAACTTATGGATTTTGCTAAAAGTTATAGCATAGAAGAGAAAATGAAATCTATTAGATTGGATGTTTCAATTCACAATAAACCAGCCATTTCTTTATATGAAAAGTGCGGTTATAAATATGTTGGAACCGTAGATTTAGGGTTAAATATACCAGATTTGATTTGGTTTAAATTATATGAGATAATTTTATAAAAATAGAGGAAATAGAAGTTTAACTGCTTCTATTTTTATTTTAAAAAAATTATTGTTAAATATTTGAAAAAACGATTACATTTATGTATAATTGAAATAAGATTTTTTATGTAAAATTCAGGAGGCAGTGAAATGATATTATCAGGAAGAGAAATAAAGGCCAAGCTAGGCAAAGAAATAAAAATAGAACCTTTCAATGAAAAACAACTAAATCCTAATAGCTATAATCTAAAGCTACATAATGAACTTCTGGTTTATGAAGAAGTATCATTAGATATGAAGAAAGAGAACAAATGTAAAAGTCTAATAATTCCTAAGAAAGGATTATTATTAGAACCAAATAAGCTTTATTTAGGAAGAACTAAAGAATACACAGAGACTGATAAATATGTGCCAATGCTTGAAGGAAGATCTTCTGTAGGTAGATTGGGACTTTTTGTGCACGTTACAGCAGGCTTTGGAGATGTTGGATTTAAGGGGTATTGGACACTTGAAATTCATTGTATTCAACCAATAAGAATATACCCAGATGTGGATATATGCCAAATATATTATCATGCGATAGAAGGGGAATATGATCATTATTCAAGTGGTAAATATCAAGACAATGAAGGAATACAACCAAGCTTGTTATATAAGGATTTTGAGAAATAACCACGGAAGTATTTGTTTTAAATGGAGATAGAATGAATATAATTGATTTAAGAAAATTTCATTATGAACTAAATAATATAATTAAATATAATAAAGATTTTATTATATTTAGTAGTCCTGGAAATGAAGAGGAGCCATATAAAAGATACTTTTATAAATATGATATATGTAATAAAGATATATATAGAATAAATCATAATGCAATAGAAACATGGTATTATCGTATGAAAAAATGCTATGTTTCTAATGAATTTATATATACTAATTCATATATTAAAATAGATAATAAGTATCAAACTATAATCCATAAAATTAACATGTTAAATGGAAACGTTGAAAAAGTGTATGCTTCAGAAAAGGATTTTGAGGTTTATTTTTTAAATGATAAATATGTGCTTTTAATTGGAAGTAATTATAAAATAGATGAAGAACATTCAGATTATCAAAAGGATATTGAAGGAGACTACGAATACGCTATTCTCCATGACTTAAATAGTGGAGACAAATATGAAGTGAAAGATAGGCGAATTGCACTAGGTATTAGAGATTATTTTATTACTTATGAATTTCAAGAGGAAGCATATATAGTTTTTGAAGAAGCGTATATGGAAGATTGGGAGCTTGAAGATCTTTATGATAGAAAAATTAAAAAAGAGAGCTTTTATAAAAATGGATATAGAGAAAGTATTAACATTATTACTATAGAGAAATTTATAGATGCAATAAAAAATGAATATTATATAATTCCATTTGATTTTAGCTATAAAACTGAACTTACAGCGTGGACAAGATATTTTGGAATGGATGATAGGAATGTTTATTTTAGGGTAAAGGATTTTGAGACACATATTCAGCATATATATTCAGTTGATAAGAAAACTATGGAAAAGAAATTGCTTAAATCAATAGCAATGGAAAGTAATCTGGATAAGTATTCTTATTATAATATATGGAGTGAATTAAAGAATAAAAGGATATATGAAAGAAAGCAAATAAATAATGATGATAAAATAATAATAAGAGAAATCTTCCCAGATGCCTTTGTTTATGAGTATAGCGAAATGAATGAAAGTTTTACGGAATTATTTGGCGAATACGTCATAACAGTATTTTGGACAGAGGATGAGAATGGGGATAACTATAAAGATTTCGTTAGACTCAGAAATATCAAAGATGGAACAGAAAAACTATTTGAAGGAATTTATGAGATAATTGATGATAATCTAATATTATTTAATTAGAAATATTAAAGCTATCTTAAGAAGTATTTTATTCTTAGGATAGCTTTTTTATTATATAAAAAAATGGAACCAAAGTTAAACCTTTAGCATCTTATTTATGAAATGTGAAAAACAAGGGGGTAAACATGAAGTTAAGTTTAATAGGAAAGACGGAAGAAATTGATTCTATATTTCATAAAGTAAATAATGCTATAGCTGGAGATAAAGAGAGCTTTTGTGATCTTGTTAGATTTTATAAAAAGGATATGAACTCAGTAGCCATGTGTATTCTAAAAGATGAAGAGGATGTGGCTGATGCTATGTCTGAAGCTATACTTAAAGCTTATAAGAATATGAATACACTTAAAAATCAAATGGTTTTTAAAAGTTGGTTACTTAAAATTTTAGTGAATGAGTGTAATTCTATATTAAGAAAGAGTTCAAAGATTATCGTTGTAGATAAAAATGATTTTGAACTGATAGAATTTAATGATAAATATGAAAATCTAGATATTAAAGCTGCATTAGATAATTTATCACATAAACATAAGGTAATTATTGAACTTTATTATTATCAAGATATGACAGTAGAAGATATCTCAAATGTCTTAGAAATATCAATTGGTACTGTTAAATCAAGATTATCAAGAGCTAGGCAAAATCTTTATCACATGCTCAAGGAGGTTTAATAATGGATAATTTAGATAAACTTATAAAAGATAATAAGTCAAATGATAAAATAAGTGAAAAAGTAGATAACAGAGTAGAAGCAACTTTAGACATGATAATGAAAGAAGATATAGAGGAAGAATTACAAGTTGAGCATAATAAGAAAAAGAGATTTAACTTTAGAAAGCTTTCTATAGTAGCTGGGCTTGCCCTAGCGATATCAGTTTCGCTAGGAGCAAAATATAACGTTTATGCGAAAGTATTAGATTTACTAAAATCTTTTGAGGAAAAGGGAGAAGCCCCTGAAAAGATTGATCTCTATTCAAAAATTTTAGACAAAAATGTAAAAGATAATGGATACACTGTTAGCATTGAAAACATAGTATCTGATGCACACACCATTAGAATATTTTATAACATAAATTCAGATAAAACAGAAGATCAAAAACCAGGTATTTGGGGAAATGAAATGAAAATAGATGATAAGGACCTTGTTAATTACGGGGGGATATCCTCAGAAGAATATTTGGTTCAAGATGATAATAAGAACTGGTCTGGAAACATGTTAGTTATGAGAGTTGGAAAAGAGCTTCCAAAGTCCTTCAATTTTAAGTGGAATATCTATAATATATCTAATAATGAAGGAAAGTGGAATTTCGATATTAATATTAATAGTGAAGAATTAGCAAAAGATACAAAGACTATAGATGTTAATAAAGGAGATAAATTAGATAAAGGAGATTTTAATATAAAAAATATTACGTTGTCTCCAATTGAGCTAGACATTACATCCAAAGAAGACATTAATGATAGGGAAAATCCAAATTCTTATATAAATTATATTGTCCTTGATGAAAATAATAAACTATTATCACTATCAAGTAATTATGGCGTGAATAGGTGGAGTAATGGAGATAATTCTTCTGAAGTTTATTATGGATATAAATTAAATGGCAAGATACCTAGTAAAATAAAAATTATTCCATATAAGATATTAAATGATTCTTATAATACTGTGAGTGGGAAAAATTATGCTATTGGAATTAAAGATGTTTCACTATATAAAGGAGAGAAAGGGTCATTAGTTATTGAATCAATAAAGGATAAGGAAGATTATGTAGAGGTTACAGTAAATATAAAGGGATATTTAAGAGGTGACTTATTAGACAGACTACTTTTGGTAAAAAACGAAAGTAGCAATTCTAAAGCTAGTAATATGAATCCTGAAAGTAGGAAGCTAATTAACCAAAACATAAATAGTGAGGAATATGTATTAAAGTTTAATAAGTATTTCGGAAAAGATAAGAACTATCATATATCCTTTAATGTAGGAAATGATGATGAGTATTTAGATAATATATATAAAATTTACGAAGATAAAGCAATAGAAGTTGACTTAAATAAATAGAAATTAAAAACCAGTAAGGCTCTTGGAACCTTACTGGTTTTACTTTTTACGAAAGTTCATATATATACAATAATGCTAAATATTTGAAATTGGTAATGCCATTAAGTATAATTAAATAAAATAGACAATTGTAAGATTATACGAATAAAATGAAAAGGTTGGAAAGTAATGAAATATAAAAAGATTGTAATTATTGTATCAATAATACTGTCACTTAATACATTAGTGGCATGTTCGAATAACACCCAAAAGGCACAAAACACCCAAGATTCAATAAGCAAAAATGAACCAACAGATTCTACAAATTTGCAACCAGCAGATAAAACTACTGATGAAGCTAAAACAACCAAAATTGAGGGAAGGAAAGAAGAATTTTTAGGTAGATTGGATTGTATACAAAAGCAGCTAAATGATTTGCCAGAAAAGAAACAATATGATCAAGGAGACTCGTCAGTTGGTGGTATATACTGTGCTACAAGTTATTATATGTATGACGAAGCACTGAATGAGATTTATGACTTATTAAAAGGACAATTACCCTCTGATGAAATGAGGAACCTAGAGAAAGAAGAAGTTAAATGGATAACTAATAAAGAAAATAAAGAAAAGGATCTAGATAAACAGTCCGCTAGCACTATAACACGCTACTCTGCTTTGGGTGAATTAACAAAAAGTAGGTGTTATGAACTGGTGAACTACTACATGACAGACTCAAAAATAAGGATAAACGCTAGTAAGCAAGACTACATAAGTAAGCTAGACAATATAGAAAATGAAATACTTTCATCTCAAGAATATAAAAATGCAGCCACCGGTGTAACTCATGATATGTTAGTCTTAACAGACAAAAAATATAACCAATGGAATAATGAGCTAAATGAAATTTATAATATATTAAAACAGCAATTACCTTCTAATGAAATGACAAAATTAAATAAAGAAGAGGTATTATGGATAGCTCAAAAAGAAAATAGAGCTAAAAAATCTAAAGAAGAGCAAGGTAATGGCAGTCAGATGGGAAACGTAAGCTACCAAGCGTCTTTAGCAGATTGGACTCAAAGAAGATGTTATGAATTGGTATATAGATACATGAAATAGTTAAACTTCAGAGAATTTTACTGCAAAAAAATAAGAATAAAGCCAATAAGTTAATACATATTTTAAAAAGATTACTTAGTATTTGTTTTCAGTTTTCTTAAAATGTGAATTAAGGGAGAATTGTGGTGGTAGTTATGATTAGAGAGATATTATTGTTAGGAAATGAAAAATTATATGAAGTAAGTTCAGTTATAGAAGAAAAAGAATTAGATAGTATTAAGGAAGTTGTAAGCGACCTACATGATACGCTTATGGACTTTAGAAAGATGTATGGGGTGGGAAGAGCAATTGCAGCTCCTCAAATAGGTGTTTTTAAGAGATTGATTTATATGTATATAGATAAGCCAATAGTTTTTATAAATCCAGTTCTAAGTTTCCCTGATGATGAATTAATGGAAGTCATGGATGACTGCATGTCTTTTCCACAGTTATTAGTAAAAGTTAAACGACATAGAAGATGCATTATCGAATTTAAGGATATTAATTTTAATGATATGAGATTAGAACTGGAAGGGGATTTATCTGAATTATTACAGCATGAGTATGATCATTTAGATGGGATTCTTGCAACTATGAGAGCGATAGATAATAAATCTTTTTATTTAAAGTGATAAGGGGGATAGAATATGAAGATTGGTTGTAACTGGTCAAGAGCATTAAAAGTGCTTCTTGAAAATGATGCAGTAAATGTTGATTATATTAAATCAGGTGCCTTTGGTAATTTTAATAAAGAGTTTTCTAATATGCGATCTTTGCGTCCGATTTTAGTTCATGGTTTAGGGTATTTTGAGAATGCAGGGACTCCAAGTTTAGATATGATAGACTTTAAGGTCGCAAATGAAATTATAAATAAATGTGGTTCACCTCATTATGGATTTCATTTAGCTATTAGAAATGAAGATATGTTTGAGGGTATGAGTGAAGCTGATATTTATAGTAGAATGGGTAAAAACATACAATTATTCAAAAAAAATTTATCAGTACCTCTATTAGTTGAAAATTCTCCCGACACACCAAGTGACCGTAAGGATTATGATCTTTATCCATTTAATGAACCAGATGAAATTAATAAACTTCTTATAGATAATGATGTGTTTTTTTTACTTGATATAACTCATGCAAAATTAACTGCGAAGTTTAGAGGGTTTGACATTTATGATTATCTAAATAAATTAGCACTTGATAGAGTAAAAGAAATTCATATAAATGGTTCAGGTTATGACAAAGACGGGTTTCCTATGGATACACATGAGGCCATGGGAGAAGAAGATTATGAACTATTAAAATGGGTACTAAGAAAATCAAAACCAGATATAGTTACTCTAGAATTTAACGAAGTAGAGGATGAAAACTATGATGAAGCCATTATCGCTACGGAGATACAGTTAAATAGGATAAATGAAATATGTTTAGATAAGTTTATATAAAAAATTGAAAGGGGATTTATCATGGAAGAACTTAAAACAATTTTAGAAAAGTTTGTTGACTCTGGTTGGGATTTAATTTCAATTCCATCAAAAGCATACCTTGATGGAAATGGGAGCAAAGAAGATTTAATTAAAGCAATAGAACAAGCAGACAAAGAATGTGGAAGCTGTGGTTGCGAACTAGATCCTTTGTATAAAAGATGTATTGAACTAAAAGAGGCATTATAAAACGAGAAGAGGGTTAATGCCTTTTAAATGTATTGTTTAAATGGAGGAATTGGAATGAAATACCCTTGTTTAGTTTTAGATCATGATGATACAGTGTCGAAGAGTACACCAGAGATACACCATCCATCTTTTGTGGAGGCAATGAAATTATTAAGACCAGACATAGAACCATTGACACTTGAAGAATTTGTTTCTTGTTGTTTTAGTCCAGGTTTTTCACATTTATGCAAAGATGTTTTGGAATTTAGTGAAGAAGAGCAGCAAAAGCAGAATGAAATATGGAGAAGATATACTAAGTCTATAGTTCCGGAGTTCTATTCTGGATTTCCAGAATTAATAAAAAGATATAAGGAACTAGGAGGAATAATATGTGTAGTATCACATTCTGAGAGTGAGCAAATTTTTAGAGATTATAAGGTAAATTGCAATATATCTCCTGATTTAATATTTGGGTGGGGCACAGATGAAGATAAAAGGAAGCCAAGCCCTTATCCACTTTTGGAGATCATGAGAAAATTTAATTTAAAAGAACATGAGATTTTAGTATTAGATGATTTAAAGCCAGGACTAGATATGGCGAAAGCTTGCAATATTGAGTTCGCAGCTGCAGGTTGGTCGCATATTATTCCAGAAATAAAAGAGTATATGAAAAATGAGTCAGATTATTATTTTGAAACTGTTGAAGAATTTAGTAAGTTTATATTTCTGAAAGTATGATTTATTAATAACTAAAAAACTGAAGATAAATAAATTAAGAGGATAGGGATAAAATATGAAAATCTAACTTAAGATTACAAAAAAGAATGAGGTATATTTAATTGAAAATATATGAGAAACAACAAATTTGTAAGTATTTAGTGACATATCAACATTTAAGTGATGATACAGAGCTTATAAATAAAGATAAGATAGTAGATTACATTAAGAAGGTTGGATGTATTCAGTATGACCCTCTTAATGTGGTTGGGCGAAATCCAGATTTAGTGTTGCAATCTCGTTTAGGATGCTATAGAAAAGGTGATATTGAAAAATATTTATATTCAGATAGAAGTTTGTTTGATGTTTGGGATAAAAATATGTCCATTTGTTCTGTTAGTGATTGGGCATATTTTGAAAGATATCGTAAAGAATATTTAAACTGGTGTAATAACCATAAAGATACCATAGATAAAATAACAGAATATCTAAGAATAAATGAATCTGCATGCTCTTCAGATTTTCAATTTGAAGAAAAAGTAGGTTGGCATTATGGACCTCAGAGGCTTGCAAAAGCAGCATTAGAATGTATGTGTTATGCAGGGCTTGCTGTAGTTCACCATAAAAAAGGTGCAAGAAGATATTATTCTTTAGCAGATAAGTACATACCAGAGAAATATTTTTTTATGAAGGATCCAAATGATAGTATTGAAGATTATTATAAATGGTTTGTACTTCGTAGAATAAACAGCATCGGTATACTTTGGATTAGACCCAGTGATGCGTGGCTTGGATTAAAAGGGTTTAAAAGTGAGGAGCGTAATAATGCTTTTAAAGCTTTGCTTAATGAAGGAAAAATCTCTGAGATTGCAGTTGATGGAATGAAACATAAACTATATATTGCAACTGAAAACCTTGAAGTTTTACAAGCTTCAATAAAATGTTCTAATAAAAGTAATGTAGCTAGAATGATTGCACCACTAGATAACATACTTTGGGACAGAAAATTGGTTAAGGAGTTATTTGGCTTTGAATATAAGTGGGAAGTGTATACTCCAGCTGCAGAGCGAAAGTATGGCTATTATGTTCTACCGATTCTTTGTAATGATAAATTTGTAGGAAGAATTGAAATGGAGACAGATAAGAAGAACAAAACTTTGATTGTTAAAAATTTCTGGGCTGAAGATGACGACATTATTTTAGAATATAGAAAAGCTATAACATTAGGAATAGATAGATTTAAAGAATATAATCTTTGCGATAAAGTAGAAATACGATGTAATATTTAGATGAAAATACCCATCTCCATAATTTTATGAAGATGGGTATTTCTATTTAATAAACGAATATATATAAATTGCAAAATGATATATTAATGGGGCAAGTGCTACAGTCATTAGTCCTGCAATTCCTATAGAAAGAGAACTCATAGCTCCTTCAGTTTCACCAAGCTCAAGGGCTTTGGAAGTGCCTACAGCATGAGCTGAAGTTCCTAAAGAAATTCCAACAGCTATTTTGTTATGTATTCTAAAGGTTTTAAGTATCCATGGTCCAATAATCGCACCTAAAATTCCGGTAATTATTATGGCAATAACAGTTATAGGGATAACTCCGTTTAAGGATTTAGTTATTTCCATGCCTATTGGTGTGGAAACTGATTTTGCTAATAGAGATTTAGTTAAAAGACCATTTAATCCTAGAATATAACTAAGACCTATTATGCTAAAGATACCTACTGAGCTACCAATTAATACTCCTAAGATAATAGGTAGGGCATGCTTTTGAAGTAATTTAAGCTGCTTATATAGTGGAACTGCTAATACAACAGTAGCTGGTCCTAAAAACATATTTATAAATTGTCCGCCAATATTAAATTCTTGATAATTGATTTTAAAAACTCCTAAAAACCCGATTATTAAAACTATTGCTATAAGTAATGGATTGAAAAGAGGAAACTTAGTTCTGTTATAAAGAATCATACCTATCTCAAAAGCAAATAAAGATAACAATATTCCGAAGATAGGTGAATCTAAAAGACTACTCACTTTGCTCACTTCCCTTGGATAAAAATTTTACTAAAAATTGAACTATATGTCCTGTTGTAACCATAACTATGATTGTAGTTAAAATACATACAACTAAAAGCTTGTACCACGAATCCTTTATAACACTTATGGAAGTAATTAAACCAACACCAGCGGGTATAAAGAAAAAGCTTAAGTGATTTAAAAAGAAATTAGCTACTTTTTCAATCTGATGAAGCTTAATAATATTCGTGCATAAGCAAGCCAGCAAAATAAGCATTCCTAAAATATTCCCTGGAATAGGGATATGAAGAAGACTTGACAGGACCTCCCCTAAAAAATATATTAATGTGATTATTAGTAATTCTCTTAAAAGTTTCATTTGTGACCTCCTAATATATAATCCGTTAAATTATATTATGTAGAAGTAAATAGTATAATTGGACTACATAGTTATAACTCTATCACCATGGAAGATATAAGTAAAACAGCGTATATAGCAAATATGTTTAAGTAAAACAATTACATTACTTAATAATTAAGAATATTAAGGACAAACAATTCCTAATAAAAAATTAATATATAATTGGTAGGGTTGATGGTATAATTTACTATATGGATTAAGGAGGTAATAAAGATGCTTATAAAAGAAGATATAATAAGAATGATGAAAGAAGTAGACTTACCATTAGGGGAGTATTGGATATCTTCAGGGGCAGGCTTAGTGCTTCATGGAATTAAAGAAAAAACTAATGATATTGATTTAGGTTGTACCCCTAAGTTATTTGAAATACTTATAAATAAAGGGTATAAATTTAAAACTTTATTAGATAAAAGAAGAGTTATAGAAGTAAATGAGTCAATAGAAGTAATAGAAAATTGGTTTGTAGATGAAGTTGAAATAGTTAATGAGCTTTCAGTAGCAACAATAGAGAGTATAAGAAAACAAAAGTTTAAGCTAGGACGAGAAAAAGATTTTAGGGATATTAAGCTAATAGATGATTATTTAAATGAGATGCAAGGGTGAATTTACGTTTAGTCAATATAGTATAGCACAATTGATTTAAATGTGCTATACTATTTCTAAAATAGGAATATTTTAGAAATGTAAATTTACTTTGGGGAGTGATAATATGAAAAACATTCTTATAATGGGGGGAACTACTTTTGTAAGTTCTTCACTTGCAAAACATTATATAAAACAAGGTTATAATATTGATATACTTACAAGAGGAATAAAAACATTAGACTATAACGGATTTATAAATCACTTAATATGCAATAGAAAATCAAAAAGTGAAGTAGTAGAAGTCTTAAAGAAAAAAAGCTATGAATATATCTTTGATATCTCTGCATACACAAAAGAGGATGTTGAAATTCTATTAACTTCTATAGATAAAACTAACTTAAAGGGCTATATTTTTTGTTCATCAGGAGCTGTCTATAAGCCAAGTGATGAGCCAATTAATGAAGAAGATGAAAAAGGCGAGAACCCAAATTGGGGTAAATATGGTACTGATAAAAAAGAGGCAGAGGACTATATTATAAATAGTAAAATTCCATATGTTATATTTAGACCAACATATATTTATGGTGAAGGAAATAACTTATATAGAGAAGGATATTTTTTTGATAGAATAAAGAATAAAAAACCTATTCCAATGCCTTATGGAAATAATACTAAAACTCAATTCATACATATTGATGATTTAGTAAAAATCTTTGAAAGTGCAATGATTATGGAGAAGAAAAACAAGATATATAATATTACAAATCCTGATATAGTAACGTTTGAAGATTTAATTAATATATGCGGGAAAGCCTTAAATGAAAAACCCAATATTATTAGAATAGATACAAATAAAGTAAGAAATGATGTTAGAACGTATTTTCCGTTTAGAGATGTAACTTATATGCTTAATATTAAGAAATTAATAGATTATGGATTACATGTGCCAAGCATTTCGCTAAAAGAAGGAATAATAAGAGCATATACATGGTATTTAGATAAAAAGCCTCAATTAGAAGATAAAAGAATGAATATGATGGATGAAATATAGAAACTATTAAAGATTATAAAAATTGTACTTTGAGAGGAGGAGAGCTTTATATGCTTATGGTTCAATTTTTTTCGATATTATATTTAGCATTTTTAGGAGTAGGCATTTATGTTTTATACTTAGTTATTAAAGCATTAAGAATATATATTAGAAAAAATTCTGATTATTAGTAATAAATAAACCTTCACGAAAAATAATCGTGAAGGTTCTTTTTTTATTCTTGTTCTTCTTCTGTATTATACTTAGGATTTACATCCTTTGAATCTTCTTTTATTCTTTCCTTAGTCACATAGCTCATGGTGGCAGCAGGTATTTTATATGCCTTATCAAACATTTCAAAAGCTTCTTTTGTTAAACCTTCTGTCTTTAAAATCAAAGCTTTAAAGTAATAAGGTTCTGGAAATCTTGGATGTGATTCAAGAAGTTTATCTAAAAGCTTAGAGGCTTCTTTAAAATCTTTTTTGAAATAATAACTTTGTGCTAAGTTAGATTTTATAAAAATATCCTCAGGATATAAAGTACTTGCATTTAAGTTAAAGCTTAAAGCTTCATCTAAATCATCACCATAGTTTAATAAATATCCTAATGTGCCATGAATTGCAGAGCTATTTAAGTCGTTCATTAAAGGTCGTAATACTTCTATGGCACGGTTTAAATCATCTTTTTTCCAATAAACCATTGCTTCGGTTAGCTTTATTTCTATAAGATTAGTATCTTTATATTGATTCTTTTCAATAAGCGCTTTAAGATTAGTTTCAGCCTCATCAATAGAACCAAAGTTTATTTCCAAAAACACATAATTTTTTACATTTTTTATATTTGTTCCTTTTATTTTTGATGCAGTTTTATACCAATTAATAGCTTTTGCATACTTTTTATTGTGGTAATAATAGTTTCCTAAAAAGGCTGCAACGCCATCTCTATGCTCAATTATAAGAAATACTACTAGTCCCCATCCTAAAACTGTACCTACTATTGGATTTATAAAGGATCCTATAAGTACAACTACTAATAAAATTCCATCTAATTTTGAAAAAGCACTAAATAAAGTATTTTTTTTCATTCGTCTTCCCCCATATCAAAGTTATATATATATTGGATTGAAATCGATACAATACATATTGATTATACTATGGAGGATAAATAATTACCAACATTTATTCATAACTTGCATATATTTTTCTTTCAACGAGCCATACTAATTTGTACATTACATAAGCAATTATTGATAATAGTATTATACTCATCATAACCATATCAAGCTGAGCAACTTGTCCTCCGTATACAATTAAGAAGCCCAAACCTTCTCTAGCAACTAAGAATTCTCCCATTATAACACCAACCCAAGATAGACCAACGTTAATTTTTAATGCAGATATTAATGTAGGGACGGAGGCAGGAATAATTAAGTGTCTTAATATTTGAAGTTTATTTGCATTAAAGGTTTTTAAAAGCAGCACCTTCTCTTTATCTACTTCATTAAAGCCTGAAGCTACACTTATAATTGTTACAATTATAGAAATCAATAGCGCAATAACAATGATTGAGCGTATACCATTACCAGCCCAAAATATAATAATAGGAGCTAGTGCTACTTTAGGTAATGCATTTAATACTACTAAATATGGATCTAAAACTTTAGCAGTAAAAGGAGATGCCCATAAAATAATTGCAATAAATGTTCCAAGCACAGTACCTATTGTAAATCCCAATATGGTTTCATAACATGTCACCCATATATTTTTTAGCAATATTCCTTCATTATAAAGATTAATAGTTGATTTTACTATTCTAGAAGGTGAAGAAGTCAAAAAAGGATCTATCCATTTGTTGTCAGCGGCTATTTCCCACAATAATATAAAAACAACAAGAATAAGTATCCTAACAAATCCAACTTTGAATCTTTCAATTTTAAGTTTCCTTAGATAACTTCTTTGACTTTCTGAAATTCCATTTGTTTTATTGCTCATCTAAATCCCCCCATATTTCATCAAAATATTTTCTGAAGTTTTCTTCTTTTCTTCTTTTAAATGGAGTATCAGCATCTTCAGAAAAGTTTATAGTAAGTTCTTTTTTCACATATGCAGGTCTTCTAGATAATATTATCACTCTTTGAGATAAAGAAATGGCTTCACTAATATCATGGGTTACCATTATAGCTGTTTTGCCTTCTTTTTTTATAATATCATAAACCTCATCGCATACTTTAAGTCTAGTAAGATAATCTAAGGCCGAAAAAGGTTCATCTAAGAGTAATAGTTCGGGATCTAGAGTTAAGGTTCTAATTAATGCAACTCTTTGTCTCATACCACCAGATAAATCAGTTGGTAATCTATCTTTAAATTCCCATAAAGAATATGCCTTTAAAAGTTCCTCAGCTTTTTCTAATTTTTCTTTTTTAAGTTCATGTTTGATTTTTAGTGGCAAGATTACATTATTCCAAACGCTAAGCCAAGGAAATAAATGATCCTTTTGAAACATATAACCCATTTTATCTTTATTTAATTCTAAGGGTTCATTCTTGAAAGTAATATCTCCAGAAGATGGGGGAATAAGCCCACTTATAATATTTAATAGAGTAGATTTACCACAACCAGATGGGCCTAGAACAGTAATAAATTCTCCTTGATTTAACTTTAAATCTATATTAGTTAGTGTTTTTATTTCTCCGGATTTTGAATGATAATTAAGATTTATATTTTTTAGTTCTAATAAACTCATAAGCTCACCTACCTTATATATATGTAGGAGGACTGCATGAGCAATCCTCATAAACATTAAGTTATTTATTTAGTTTGACATCTTTAATTGCCTTTGCAGCAAAATCTCCGTTTACTATTTTGTCGTAGGCTGGACGGGTAGGTATAAGTTTTTTATCATAGGATTGTATAACATCCATCAATTTTGTTAAATTCTCTTCTTTTACTGTTGGATCAGGAGCAAATGCTTCTATGCTTCTATAATTTTTAACTACATTTACTAATACTGATTCATCAGTACCTGGGAAGAAGGAACTTATAGTCTTTGCAACTTCCTCATCAGAATGAGAAGCTACCCATAGTTGTCCTTTATAAATTGCATTTGTAAAGCCTTGAATTGTATCAGGATTCTTATCCATGTAAGATTTTGTAGAGAAGAAGGCTGTATATGCTATTGGACCAGCTTCCTTTCCAACTGAACTAACTATATATCCACCATTATCTTTTTCAAGTACGGAAGCAGTAGGTTCAAATAGAGCAACGTAATCACCAGTACCTGATTTAAATGCAGCAGCAGTTGCAGTAAAGTCTAGATTTGTAACAAACTTTACATCTGTACCAGGCTCTAATCCATGATTTCGAAGAACATACTCTAAAGACATTTCTGGAACACCGCCAGGTCTGCCGCCGATTATTGTCTTACCCTTTAAAGATTCCCATTTAAAATCTTTTTCATCAGTTCTACTAACTAAGAAAGAACCATCTTTTTGAGTTAAGCAAGCAAAAAGGATAGGGTAATCATCTCTACCTTGATTGTTAATGTAAACAACTTGTTCTGGTCCACAGAAACCAATATCAGCATTTTTACTTAAAACCTGCTGCATAGTCTTATCTGCGCCTTGACCAGTAGAAAGGTCAATTTCTATGCCTTCATCTTTGAAATAACCATTATTTATTGCAACATACATAGGTGCATAAAAAACTGAGCGAACAACTTCATTTAATCTTACCTTTTTTAATTCCTTTGTACCTTCAGGAGTAGATTTTTTAGCACAGCCTGAGAAAGGAACTAACAATAAAAGAGATAAAACAGCTGCGAGAACTACCTTTAGTTTTTTCATAAAATTCCTCCAATGTAATAAATTTCATGATTTATAATATGAAAATAAATTTATAAATGATAGTGTATAGGAAAATATATTTTTATTATTGTAAGTGTACATAGATTACTTCTCATATTATAAAAAGGGAAGTTGAAGTATTAATTCAAGAAAAATAGCTGTAAAGAGACATGAATATTATATATTAGTAAATATTTTGTTATTAAGATAATTAGACATCTACTTTTAAGAGTATGGAGGAATATTAGGTTTTTTGTAGAATAGGAAAATATTAGAAGGATAGTTAAAGTGATTAGCAGATTCAGATTATAAAAGAAATAATTTGGTTTAGATAAAATATTATAGATACTTTGAAAAGTAGGAGGAAAAATGAATAAAATACACTTTGAAAAACTTACTCCAATCAATGATGTCAAATTAGAAATATATGAAGATGCTTTTAATTTTGTATTTGATAATGATGATATTAAGAATATTGCAATTTCCGGAGCTTATGGAGCAGGAAAGAGTAGCGTTATAGAGTCATATAAGAATAGACATAAAGAAATAGAGTTTTTAAATATTTCATTAGCTAATTTTGATGAAATTAATCAGCAAAATTTAGAAGATGGGATGAATGAGAATTTAAATAAAGATGATGAAGTTAAAATCAAAAGTAATAAGAAATCTACAAAAGATAAAGTTAATAATGTTAAAGAATCTGTGTTGGAGGGGAAAATACTTAATCAATTGATACATAAAATTGATTCATCTAAAATACCGCAAACTAATTTTAAGGTTAAGCAAAAAATATCAAATAGAAATATTATAAAATTAACTTTGTTAAGTTTAATTTATATACTTTCAGCTTTCTATATGTATTTTTATTCTATTTGGTGTAATTATGTAACTGGTTTAGAGAAAATTAAGATATTTGCATTTTTAAAATACACAACAAACTGGGTAGGTCTACTAATTAGTGGATTAATACTAAGCATATTATCTGGTAAATTTATTTTTAATCTAATAAAGTTTGAGAAGAACAGAAATATTATTAAAAGATTTAAATTTCAAGGTAATGAAATAGAAATATTTGAGAAAAGTGATGAATCTTATTTCGATAAATATCTTAATGAAGTCTTATATATATTTGATAATTCTAATGTGGATGCTATTGTATTCGAAGATATGGATAGATATAATGTTAATCAAATTTTTCAACGTTTACGTGAAATAAATAATCTTATAAACTCAAGACGTATCAAAGAAAGTAATAGATTTTTAAAAATTGTACCTAAATTTATATGGGATTTGCACTTAATACATACTATGAAAAAAAGTAAACCATTAAAGTTTTTGTATTTACTTAGAGATGATATCTTTATATCTAAAGATCGTACTAAGTTTTTTGATTTTATTATTCCAGTAGTTCCTGTAATAGATAATTCGAATTCTTATGATCAATTTATACAACATTTTAAAAACGGAGAAGTTTTTGAAAAATTTGATGAACACTTTCTTCAGGAGATTTCACTATATGTAGATGATATGAGAATTTTAAAAAATATATATAATGAATTTATGATTTACAATAGTAGAATTAGCACAACTGAGCAAGATTATAATAAACTTCTTGCTATTATTGTTTACAAAAACATATTTCCTCGTGATTTTAGTGATACCCAAAATAACATAGGATTTGTATCTACTTTACTCAATAGCAAGGAACAAATAATTGAAGGTGAAATTAAAAAAATCAATAGAGAAATTCAAGAGATTGAAGAAAAAATAGAGGCATGTGATAAAGAACATTTAAAGAATATTGATGAAGTTGGTATGATCTATTGGACAAGTAATGGGTATGGTAGTAGAATCCCAAATACTAATAATTCAAATTATATTAATAGGAAAGAAATAGTTGATTTAATCAATAGTAATCAAGTCAAGAATTTGAAAGATAAAATTAAACAACTAGAAACAGTAAGACTACAACTTAAAAATAAAAGGATTAATGAATTGATTAATAGAGAAAATGTGAATGATGTTTTCAGTATAAATTATAAGAATTTTCTTAACGAAGAAAATAACTTTAATGAGATTAAATCAAGTCAATACTTTGGGTTAATCCGATATTTAATAAGAAATGGACATATAGATGAAACCTACAGAGATTATATAACGTATTTCTATCCAAATAGTCTTACTACAAATGATAAAATGTTCTTGCGTAGTGTAACTGATAAAGTATCCAAAGAATGGACATATAAAATTGATAATCCTAAGCTAGTGCTTTCAAGACTGAGGGAAATAGATTTCCTTGAAATTGAAGTTTTAAATTTTTCACTTTTTGATTATATTTTAGTGGATGAAAAGAAATATGGTAAATACTTAATCAATCTAGTCGAACAAATTAGAAATAATAAGTATTTTAAATTTATTCAACAATACTTTTGTTATACCAACAATTTAGTTCCATACGTGATATCAATAAATAGACATTGGTCTACTTTTTTTAAGGAAATAGTTAATGTGTCTGAGTTTACTTACGAACAGAAAAAGTATTACATTATATTAACACTTTGCTATTCTGAAAGAAAAATTATTGATGATATTAATCAGAATAATATACTAGTTGAAGCAATATCTTCTGATAGTCATTTTTTAGATGTTAAGGATGAGTATGTAGATACCCTTAAAAAGGAGCTTTTGAGAATTGGTGCTAAGTTTGAAAGTATAAATTATGAAAAATCGCATAAAGATTTGTTTGAAGCTGTTTATCAATATAAGCTGTATGAATTAACATTTGAGAATATTTCTTTGATGTTAAAGAGCATTTATAATGTTAGCAGTGAAAATGATATTATACATAAAAACTATTCTCTTTTTTATGAAGATAAATCATCTAAATTATATGAATATGTAGTTGAACATATTAGTGAGTATATATCATTAGTTTTAAATAATTGTGAAGGTAAGATAACTGATACTCCAAAAGCTGCTATTGAGCTTATAAATAGTGAGGATATCTCAATACCTAAAAGGACTTTATATATACAATGTTTAGAAACAAAGTTAGAGGTTCTTAAAGAGATAAGCGAACCTAAATTATGGGATTCTATATTAAAAGAGAGGGTAGTAAAATATTCAGAAGAAAATATATTATATTATTTCTTTAAAAATGAAAATCAATTAAATGAAACCCTTGTTAATTTTATAAATGAAAATGACAAGTACCTAGAATTTTCGAAAAAAGAGATAGATTCAATATTTGGAGAAAATTCAGCAGCATCATTGTTTGGAGAAGTAATTGTTTGTGACACAATTAGTGATAAAAAATATGAAAATATTTTAGCTGAGTTAAGATATAGTTATTCTAATTTTGATATTAAGGAAATATCAGAAACTAAAATGAAAATTTTGATAGATTTAGAAGTTATAAAAATGACAGTTGAAAATGTTAAATTCATGAGGAATAATTACCAATCTAAACTTACATATTTTATTACTAAAAATATAAATGAATATATAGATAATATAATGGATAAGCAGTCTCTTTCAAATGAGGAGTTAATAAATATTTTAGATATAGATTTAGAAGATGGTTTAAAAACTAGGTTGATTTCAAATAGTAATGATTCTATTCCAATAATAAGTAAAAAATATTCAGATGATGTAATAAAATATATACTTCAACATAATTTTGATCAGTCAGAACTATCTCATTTTATAAAGAATTATGAAATACAAACAGATAATATCAAAGAAGTTATAAGAGAGATGTCAGTATCATATATAGATACTTATCTTGAAGAAGATATAAAGTTACCATTAGATTTATTTAAGTTTTTAATCAAAGAGGAAGATATATCTATTGAAAATAAATTGATGCTACTAGTAGCTAATATGGATTCATTTTCTAAAGTACAATGCGAAGATTTTATGAAAATAATTGGCTCTAAAGAACATGAAAAGATATTGATAGGTGGGAGACCTAAATTTGATGTTAATGAGATAAATGAAGTAATTCTTGATAAATTTAAAGACAGAAGATGGATTTCAGACTTCTATGAAGAAAATGGAGTATATAAGATTAGTCGTAGAAAATTGCATGGGATATAGTATCGGTATCAACTTACTTAAGGTGATGAAATACAAAAAATGACTGACAATGATATAATCTGTGGAAATATTAACGTTAATACAGTATTAAAAAGTAGAAATTAAGATATCTAGATATATTGATATATGGAGGTATAAAATGGGCTTATTAAATTTTTTGTTTAGAAAGAAAGAGAGTAATAATACTTCATTGATCCTACAAAATAGAGATGTAGTAGCAAAGACAACAGATGATTTATTTATTCATCCAGACATAGAAAATTTAATTTGGATAGCTGATGGAATTAGAAAAAATTATATTAGTAATAAAAAACAAGAAATTTATGAGTTTAATGGTATTAAGATTACTTTTTTAGGATTTAATCAAGATGAGCCAAGCTTAATACACACCAAATTACCACTAGCAGAATTACAAAATATTTATAATGTAGAACGCCCCCCATATTATCCAACATATTCTCAATTAACTCCAGAACAGAAAACTGTATATTGGAAGCTTTTATCTAATCCCTATGATTCAAATATTGATATTGGTTTTGTTTTTATTCTTTATTATGGATTAGAGAGACATCTACTAAATGGTGATTATGAGAAAGCATTTAGAGTGATACTTAAATTAAGAGATGTACATGAAAATAAATCATTTCAGCAATACTCAGGAAGTGCATTAATATTAACATGTCTGCTTAGGCAAAGAGCAGATTTAGCATTAGAATTTATGCAATCAATAGATAAAGAACATGAATTGAAAATTTCTGACAATTTATTTGTTTTTTGTAAATATAGTTTAGATATACCTTTAACGGCAGACGACATAATGATGTTAGCAAAATCATTCGAGTTTAATAATAATAATTATATTAAAGGGTATACTGAGATATTTAAAGCTACTCTTTTAGATAATTTAAAAATTAAATATAATTCAGACACTTTATTAATTAGTAAATTTATTAATGAAACTGAGTTTAAAAAACTCAGGAAACAGAATTTAACTATTTTTGCCAATGTATCTATTAGCAATAGAACTATCGAAGTTCCTATAGTTATAGAAAACTTTAAATTTAAGAAGGCTTTGTATGACTTACTTGAGTCGACACACAATCAAGTAAAAGCTAAAATCTCAGAACTAAGAAAGAATGGAGAACTAGAGCATAAAGAAACAAAAAATAATAAAGCAATTGAAGTTTTAACTTTTGATGAAGTAAGAGAAAAGGATATATTATCAGAATTAAATGAAGTGAGAAATAACTTTGTAAAAAGACATTTTGTTCTAATTGATTTACAAGATTTTTATTATAAATATCGTGATGTTGATACTAAATATCTTAAAAAATGTATAGAATGTTGCTTTCAAGATATTAATTCATTGGAACTGCTACAGAAAAAGTACTATCAAGAAGAGCTTAATAGAGTTAAAAGCCTTTCGTCGATTTATAGTAAGAAAGAAATGGACAAGCGTATTTCTGAAATAGGAAAGTTTAATGGATCAATTCCTGCTTTTAAAAGATTAGCTATAATATTTGAGAAACAAAAAGATTATGAAAAGGCAATTGAAATTTGTGATATTGCAATTAATTATTACAAAAATTTAGATATGACTACAAGTGTTGCTGAATTTCAAAAAAGAAAAGATAAACTTGTAACCAAAGAAAATAGAAGGCAGGGTTTTTGAAGATATTGTATTGATGTTTAAGTAAAGATCATGAAATGAGTTTAAAATAAAGGATATGATAGTATTTTAATCATATCCTTTATTTTTTTGTAAGCAAGAGAAGTATAAATTATAAATATATCTAAAATTTCTTTAAAAATTCAACTTCTTGTTTATTTATTGATTCATATAAGAGAGTATCAGGATGATTTTTAATCTTTAGTTTAACTAAAAGTCTTTGAAGAGGATTCATTTTAAAATTGTTTTCTATTTGTTCTTTCCTGAATTCTATAGCATTTTGTTCTTTAATCCTGTGTTGACAGACAGTGCAACAAAAATCTTCTGAACTCATTTCAGAAACTTTTGCAGGAAGTGAAATGTTAAGCTTTGATGAAATACATGCTCTATGTTGTCCATCAGTAAAATCATAATGATCACATTTATAATGGTTAATATATGCAGCAGATTTAAAACCATTTTTCTTAATAGAATCTGCTAAATTTCGACAATACAAAATACTATTTTCGTTTCCTTTTGAATATTTAATAAATTCATCATAATCTTCAGTGAACCATTTTGTTTCTTCAAACTCTTTTTTTATTATGTTAGATAAATCATGTTTATCAATATCTAATGAACAGATATCATGTGACAGAAGATAGCATGAACCTTTATCAAGCCTAAGTACGAACTCTTTATCTTTAACAGAAAAATCTTTAATGTATTGCTCATTATATAGAAAAGCAGAGTTCATATACTGATATTTTGCAAAGGTACTATAGATTATCTCATCGTAATCTTCTTTAGATATTTCTTTTTTTAAAAATTTATTATCTAAATCTCCTATATATAAATGGACTAATATACTTCCTATATTTTCGTGTAACAATTCAATATTGAATAAGACATGTTTATCTAAATTATGAGGAATAGATTCATAATGATATCTTTTTGCGATATGCTTCAATTCATCTAAGGTGGACGAATTACTTTTTAATTTCGTTATTAATTCAAAACTCTCTACTTTATCCATATATAATACACTCCAATAATTAGTTTATATTGAAATTCTATTTGAATAAATATTGAAATATGACAGTTACATAACTAATAAAAGTTTAGTTATGTAACTATTCTTTATTCTCACGTATATCGAAGAGTAATAAAAATTTTAAAAGAAAAAAGAAAATTTAAATAATCATATAGGAAATTACTGAATAAAGCTACTATATATATTCAAATAAGTTGCAAATGGGAACTGTGGAGGTAATATAAATCTAAATAATTTAATAGAAATCAATGAATATGATAGAACAAATCAATTTTACGAGTTAGTTTCAAAAATAGAACCATAGATTAAAGAATTTAAGTTATTTTCAATTAAAGATGAAGATCTTTATATTACAACAAGTAAAAAGGACTAAATAGGTAATCCAGGTAATGGTGATTATAAAATTATTAAGTTAAGTACCTAAAAAGAAAAGTAATATTTATATTAAATAGCTACAATTGAAAATGAATTTGCTATAGAAAATGTAATAAAGGAGTATCAAAAAATACTTTTAGTATATTTTGATACTCCTTTATTTTGGAGCGGGTGATGGGAATCGAACCCACGTGACTAGCTTGGGAAGCTAGGGCTCTGCCATTGAGCTACACCCGCATATTTTTGACATAACCATATTATACCACCTGAGTATTGTTATGAAAATACTTTTTTTATAATAAAAATAAAAAATAAATCATTAATTTTTTATTAGTAACTTAAGTTACAGAATAAATCAAAGTAATATAGTATGATTTAAAACGTTGAATATAGAAATAGCTAATAGAGAAATAGGAGGACATAATATGTCAATGTTTTGTTATCAATGTCAAGAAACTGCTGGATGCACAGGTTGTACTAAAGTAGGAGTATGTGGTAAAGACGAGCATGTAGCAAAAGCTCAAGATTTATTAATATATGTAACTAAAGGACTAGCTATAGTAAGTAATGAAGGTAGAAAAGTTGGAGTTACAGATGCTAAAGTTGATAAATATATAGTAGCGAATTTATTCACTACAATTACAAATGCAAATTTTGATAGAGATTCTATTTTAGATAGAGTAAAAGAAACTTTACAAATTAGAGAAGCTTTAAAAACTAAAGTTACTAAAGCCGGCGGACAAGTTGGAGAAGTAATAATAACTGGAGGTTTCTTTAAAAAGTTATTTGGAATGCAAACAAAAGAAGTTATCATGCCAGATGCAGTAGCTTGGACAGCTGATAATACTATAGAATTTGATGCTAAAGCTGAAAAAGTTGGAGTACTTGCAACAGAAAATGAAGATATAAGAAGCTTAAGAGAACTTATAACTTATGGACTTAAGGGATTATCTGCTTATATGAAGCATGCTATGAACTTAAAATACAATAATGAAGAAGTTCATGCATTTATGTCAAAAGCATTAGCAGCTACAATAGATGATAGTTTAACTGTTGACAATTTAGTTGCACTTGCATTAGAAGCAGGAAAATTCGGTGTAGATGGTATGGCATTACTTGATAAAGCAAACACTGAAACTTATGGACATCCTGAAATAACAACTGTAGATATTGGAGTTAGAAAAAATCCAGGAATATTGATTTCAGGACATGATTTAAGAGATTTAGAAATGTTACTTGAGCAAACAGAAGGAACTGGAGTAGACGTATATACTCACGGAGAAATGCTTGCTGGACAATACTATCCAAAGTTTAAGAAATATAGCCACTTTGCAGGTAACTATGGTAACGCATGGTGGAAACAAAAAGAAGAATTTGAAAAGTTTAACGGAGCAATTCTTATGACTACTAATTGCATAGTTATTCCTAAGGATTCATATAAAGATAGGTTATTTACAACTGGAGCTACTGGAATGCCAGGATGTGCTCATATTGAAGCTAAAGCAGATGGAACAAAAGATTTCTCAAAGGTTATTGAAATGGCTAAGAAATGTAAAGCTCCAACTGAAATTGAAAAAGGACAAATCGTTGGTGGATTTGCTCATAACCAAGTTTTAGCACTAGCAGATAAAGTTGTAGATGCAGTTAAAACTGGTGCAATAAAGAGATTCTTTGTAATGGCTGGTTGTGATGGAAGAGCAAAATCAAGAAATTACTATACAGAATTTGCAGAAAAGTTACCAAAAGATACAGTTATTTTAACAGCAGGTTGTGCTAAATATAAATATAACAAATTAAACTTAGGTGATATCGGAGGAATTCCAAGAGTATTAGATGCTGGACAATGTAATGATTCATATTCATTAGTTGTAATAGCTCTAAAACTTCAAGAAGTATTTGGATTAAAGAGTGTTAATGAATTACCTATATCATACAACATAGCTTGGTATGAACAAAAAGCTGTAATTGTATTATTATCATTATTATACTTAGGTGTTAAGAACATTCATTTAGGACCAACACTTCCAGCATTCCTTTCACCAAATGTTGCTAAGGTATTAGTAGATAACTTTGGTATTGGCGGAATCACTAATGTTGAAGATGATATGAAGATGTTTATGGAAAGCTAATAAAATAATTATAAATACTCAATGGATAATTAGGTTTATCCCTTGAGTATTTTTTTATATTTATGGAACTTATAAATATTAGTTCATATATATAAATATAATCTTAATGAGTAATAATAAAATGATGCAAAAGGAGGTAATATGGCAAAGTTAAATAGAAATAAGAAAGCTATATGGGTTATTTGTGGCATAGTTTTAATAATAGCATGTGTTGTAATAATATTTATATATAATAAGAACAAAGCAATTAAAGAAAATATAAATACTTTAAAAAGTAATTTAAAAGAAGTAGAAGATATAGATTTATCAAAACTGACAGATATCCAAAAGAATAAAATAAAGACTGAGTATAGTGAATGTGAAGCATTAATAGAAGAAAGAAAGTTTATAGAGGCAGATAACCGAATAAATGGATTAGAAGGAGATATAAAAAGTGATGTTAGCAAAGCTGAACAGCTTGAAAGAGATAAATTAGAAAAACAAAAAGAAGAAGATAAAAATAAAAAATTAAAGGATGAACTACAAAAGCTAGATAAATTTGAGGTTTATCTTATGATTGATGATTATTATAAGAAAAATATACAAAATAGGAGATATGAATTTGCATCAGATTTAGCCATATTTATAGACGGTAATAATAATCTGTATTATGCGATTGTTGTTGATGAATTAAATAAAAATGATAATAGAGATATTTACACTAATGGAGAAACACATATAGCTTCAATTAATTCAAGTGGAGAAGTAGCAGTTGATAGGAAAGATATAAAAATGCTTGCAAGTTCTACGGAAATAACAGAATTAAGAGAAAAATTAGGAATAAAATAAGAGTTTACTATACTTAAAATGCATGTATACTTAACTTTATTTTGCACATAATATAATCTGAGAGAGGTGATTCTTATGGGAACAGATTTTGATAACAACTATATTTTAGGGTTACTCCGAAAATGAAGTTAAAGTCTCCAGAAGTACACTTATCTTGTGGTCAGGGATTTATATAATCCCTGGCTTTATTTTTATTGAGGTATAAGCTTTAAGGTGAAAAAACTTCCACACATATAGAAATTAAATATGCAAAAACTATAACTAATAATTTGCTAAAATTATTAGTTTATTGCGAAGGGAGTTTATTATGAACAGAAATAAAAATAATAAAAATAATAAAACAAATAAGGCTATTAATTATAGAGGATTTACTAATGACATTGATGTTTTAAATACAGAAGAAAATAAAGCAGATCCAAATTGTAGTAATATAATGAGTAACGCAAAGAAATAGGGCTAGTTTGGCCCTATTTTTTTATATGCTTTTAAAACATATTTTAAATAATAGGGAATGATGTGTTACTATTCTAAATTATGGTTATATTTATATAATGTATAATGCTTAAAAGAATTGGAGGCCTAATCAATGAAAAAAATTAAAGGAAGGTTATTTGTATTAATCATACTTGGTTTATTTTTATTTGTAACAACAGGATGTAGTAATAATAACAAAGTAGCTGATAATCAAGATAATAAAAATACTACAGAATCACAAGAGGGTGATGTGGCTAAAACAAGTAATAAGGTAGCAGAAGAAAAAGATAAGAAAGATACAAATGAAACTAAAAAAGTAAAAACTGTAGAATTTAAGGAAGCTAGTTGGCTAGGGTTAGATGAGGATTTTTGGGGAAGAGTAGGGGGAGAAATATACTGCCTTGAAGACGGGAAAAAGGAAGGGCATATTAAGCTGGTGTTTGATGTAAATGAAGCCATTAAAATAAATAGAGTTGTGTTTAGCACTGAAAGTTCTAATAAGAAATTTAATTGGAGCTGGACAAATAATACTATAAGCTCAGATAAGACTGTATTTAAAGTAGCAAATAATGTTTTAAGTTTATCAGCTGATGAATTATATGAAGTCCTTGATCCATCTGAAAAGGGAGAAAAAGTAACTGAACTAAAAAAAGGAAAAGGCTATGAATTTAACTACTATTTAGACTTAGATAAAACAGGATTTAGAAATGAACTTAAGTCAGCAAAAACTATGAATATAACATTTAATGTTACCAATTCTCTTGGAAAAGAAGAAAATATCTCTACTTCAGTTAAGCTTAATAAATAATTGAGATTTAAATAAAAAATTGAAGCAATAGGAAAGTTGGTCCTATTGCTTTTCCTATATATCCCGGTAACTGCTATTTATAGAATTTTAATCCTATGATATAATTAGTGATATTTTGGTAATTAATAAGTTTATAAGTATAAAATGATTGGGTGAATAAAATGGAAAAAATACTTATTATTGAAGATAATAAAGATGTAAATATGATGTTAGCAGAAGCACTAAGTTCTGAGGGGTATTTAATAAAATCATCTTTTACAGGTATTGAAGGAATTAAAGAAGCAAGGACAGAAATGTATGATTTGATCTTATTAGATATTATGCTTCCTTATAAAAGTGGAGATGAGATTTTAAGAGAAATTAGAGAATTCTCAGATATACCTGTAATTATTATATCAGCTAAGGATATGGTAGGAACTAAAATTGACTTATTAAAATTAGGGGCAGATGATTATATTACAAAGCCTTTTGATTTAGGTGAAGTTGCTGCACGAATAGCTACAAATTTAAGACGTTCTAATAGACAAAAAGTAAATAAAATTTTTAAGTATAAGGATATGGTGCTTGACCCAGCTACAAAAAATGTAATGGTTAATGATATTGAGTTAGATTTAACAGCAAAAGAGTATTTAATTATTGAACTATTAATGCAAAACCTAGGTAAGGTATTTTCTAAAGGTAATATTTATGAATCAATATGGAAAGAAGAATACCTTGGAGATGATAATGCTGTAAAAACCCATATGAGTAATTTACGTACTAAACTAAAAAAAGCAAATCCAGAAGAAGAATATATAGAGACTGTATGGGGACTAGGTTATAGATTATATAAAGAATAAATTATCTTTTTCTTAACAACTTTTAAAATAGCTTAACCTTTTCTAAACCTTTAGACACTAAACTGATTATAGAAAGGACAGGTGATGAAAATGAAAGAATATGCTTTAAAAGTAAATAACCTGACTAAAAGCTATAGTGGAGTAAAATCTTTAAGTGATGTGTCTCTTACATTAGAAGAGGGTAAAATATATGGACTAATAGGACAAAATGGTGCAGGAAAAACTACATTTATGCGTCTAATAGCTGGACATTCTTTCCCGACCAGTGGAAGCATTGAACTATTTGGAAATAAAGGTGATAAGGATTTGCAGAAGGAAAGAAAAAGAATTGGCTGCATGATTGAATATCCGAGTATTACACTTAACATGACAGCAAAAGAAAACTTAAGACTTCATAGAGTGATGAAAGGGATTCCAAATAAAGAGATAGAAGATGAACTTTTAGAGTTAGTTGGTTTAAGTGAAACAGGAAAAAAGAAAGCAAAGAATTTTTCATTAGGTATGAAGCAACGTTTAGGAATTGCTATTGCACTTATAGGAAATCCTGAGTTTCTTATATTAGATGAGCCAATTAATGGGCTAGATCCAATTGGGGTTGTGGAAATAAGGAATCTATTAAAAAAATTATGTGAAGAAAAGCAAATGACAATACTAATATCAAGTCATAATTTGCCGGAGTTATATCAGACTGCAACAGATTATATTATTATTCATAAAGGCGAGATTAAGCAGACCTTAACACATTCAGAACTGGAGGAAAAGTCCAAGCACCATATTCTTATTAGATGTGATGAACCAGAAAAACTAGTAAGAGTTTTAGAGATGAATTTAAATACATCAAACTATAAAGTTATGCCTGATAAGAGTGTTAAACTTTATGATTATCTTGATGATAAAAAAGCTGTAGCAAAAGCTATATATGATAATGAGATAATAGTTACAAACTTTTCTGTTGAAGGAGATACTCTTGAAAACTTCTTTATTTCAGTTATAGGAGGTGGGCAAAATGCTTAATTTAATCCAAGCAGACTTATTTAAATTAAGAAAATCAATGGCAATTAAAGTTCTAGTTGGGATTACAACATTTAGCTCAATAGTGATGGCACTGATGGCGTATTTTATTCCTAAAGGAACTATTGATAAAAGCATGACTGGAATAGGATTTATGTTTTCAGACATAAATATGATGAGTATTATTGGAGCTGTTATTGCAGGAATTTTTATATGTGGTGATTTTGATAATAAAGTGATTCATACTGCTGTTTCAAGTGGATATAGTAGAGGTACAATTATTATAGGAAAATCAATTGTGTTTTTAATTTCAATAGGCATTTTATTAATTCCTTATACACTAGTAACAGTGATTTGTTTAAAATCAGGTTTCACATTTAGCATGGGTTCAGTAGGGGTAGGCTTTTTAAACTTGATAACTAGGAATTCAGGAATAGCCTTGGCTTCAGGTTATGTAGGGAAACTTATTGTTGTAATGGTAACTTTGATAATTGTATATGGTGCTCAATTAAGCATATGCATACCAATTTCTCTTACAATCAGAAGACCAGTATTTGTTATTGCTATTTATTATGGAATTACTATTCTTTTTGCTCAATTAGTAGGTATTAAAGATAAGTTTAGAGTGCTTAGTGATATTTTCTCTTGGACACCATATGGAGGAAACTATACTTTTTTAACTTTGGATTCTGGAGTAGGAGATATATTAAAAGCTCTTATTGTTAGTTTAGCATTTATAGCTATAATGATGATTGTTTCATACAGTGTTTTTAGAAGAGCAGAAATTAAGTAATGAAGGGTTAGTGAGGGTTTATGATGGTTGCAGTTTGCGTATTAACAATTATAATAATTTTACTTGTAATATATTTAGTATTTATGGAGCTGCAACTAGAGTATATAAATAAGCAACTAGGTAAAAGACTAAAAGACAAAACACGTCAACCAATAAGTTTGGCACTTCAGAGTAGAAAACTAAATACTTTGGGGGCAAATATAAATAGATGCCTTAAGGCGGAGGAAACCCTCCGTCTTAAAAGTGTTAATGAGGAGAAGAGAGTTAAGGAGTTAATCGCAAATATTTCACATGATTTACGTACACCATTAACTGCTATAAAGGGATATCAGCAGCTTATGGAAAAAAGTGAATTAAATGATAATCAGCGAAATAAGCTTGAAATTGCACAAAAACATACACAAGAATTAGGGAATTTAATTGAGTATTTTTTTGAGTATTCGTATCTTATTAATACAGAACCAGAGATTAGTTTAGAATCTATTAATATAACAAATATGGTAACAGAATGTTTAGTTTCAGCAATTCCTTTATTAGAAGAAAAAAATTTGAAGCTAGATTTTGAAGAAGCCCCACCTATATATGTATATGTAGATAAAGAAATGGCTAAGCGAGTCATTCAAAATCTAATAAGAAATTGTATTCAGCATTCAAGTGGAGATATAGAAGTTAAGGTGTTAATAAAGGAAGAAACAGTAATATCATTTAAAAACCCAGTTGGAAATTCTAAGGAGATTGATGTTAATAGGATATTTGAACGATTCTACACTGGAGATAAGGCAAGGAAAAATAGCACAGGATTAGGGCTATCCATTGTAAAAATTTTAGTGGAGCAGATGGGTGGTAGTGTATTTGCAGCATTAGAAGATGATAAATTAGACATTCAAGTAAAGTTTCCTTTAATATAGGTAGTATTAAATAGTTAAATTAATGACTCGAACAAATATATTTTAGGTTTCATATTATTAAATTAAGGAGATGAAAATAATATGAGACATTGCTTAAAAAGATGTGTTTGCCCAAAGAGATACACTTGTTCAGTAGATGATGGAAATAGACCAGATTACACCTTGCCTTGTGATGGAGTAGGGACTATTCAAATAACAAGCATTATTGGAGCTCAAGGTGCACCAATAGGAACTGGAAACTTAATAAATATTCACAAATATATAACGGCTTCGGGAGCAGTAATTACTTGGGTAGGTAATATTGTCTTGGTATGTGAGCATATTAAAATAGCCAATGTTTGGAGTGTATATGCACTTCCATTTAAGGTTGAAGATGGTCTAGGAATTGTACAGAATATACTTTACCCCAATTCAATGTTTACCTTAAAAGCAGGTGATAAATTAATAATAGGAATAGATAAGTTTGGGAATATAACTAGAGTTCGCTATATCCTACCTAAGTTTGAAATAACAAATGAAGTAATCGAAGGCTTTGATCCAAAGCAAATAGCCGTGTATTATAATACATTCGAAGGAAGTAAGGTTTTTGTAGATACCTTATATAATATAATGAATAAGAAAATTGATTATAAGATAATTAAATGTTAAAGGAGCCTAGATTTTACTAAGCTCCTTTAATTTATGTTTAATAGAAGTCATTTAGTTATCTTATAAGGTCATAGATTTAACATTAACCCCTTCAATTTCAGTTAGCTCATTTTCAAGCTGTTCAACTTCATTTGATTCTGAATTGATATGTAAAAGAATCAAACCTCTCTCAGAACATGATTTTTCACTAGTTTCGTGTAAACCAAGCCTTGTTGTAATAATACAACCATGTTTAGTTAATACAGTTTGAACTTGAGGAGCGTGTGCAGTTCTAGGGTCGATAGTTATAGCCATTATTGTTGTTTCCATAAGATATACCTCCAATTAGAAAATTATTACACATAACAGTATTGCCAATTAACATAAAAAAATTCAAAAGAAGATGTGTTAATTAAATATAAATGAAGAAAACCTTACGAAACATTAAGAATAAGCAGGAAGTATTGTACAGGCCTCAAACATAATTTATAATCAAAAACAATACAGCTGTAGTAATAAAACTATAAAAATTAAGAGAGCAATTAGATAAATTAATATAAAATACTTTTTAATGAGGAGCAGACATGGAAAAAAACAAAAACAATGAAGTAAAACTAACATCCGGATTGTTTATAGTGTATTTTTTAGTTTTAATCTGGATTATTTTATTTAAAATGCAAGTTTCTTTTAATAACTTACCGCATTTTAGAGGAGTGAATTTGATACCTTTTGCTGGTTCAGTTATTAGAAATAATCATCTGGATTATAATGAGATAATTCTAAATATGATAGTGTTTATACCCTTTGGATTGTATTTGAGCATGATAAAACCTAATTGGTTCTTTTGTAAAAAGATCATCTCAATAGCAGGTGTCAGTCTATTATTTGAACTATTACAATTCATATTTGCAATTGGGGCAACTGATATAACAGATTTAATTAGCAATACACTTGGAGGTGCTGTAGGAATAGGATTTTATTTTGTGTTTTCTAAAATATTGAAACATAAAACTAACAAAGTTCTAAGTATCTTAGCCTTGATTGGAACAATAGGAATTATATTATTAGGGATACTGATATCTAGAATGGTCACTTTTAGGTTTAAAGTACATTAACTATATTCTTTTAAGCGGCGTACAGTATCAAGGAGTATAAGCAAAATATGAAGCAGTGAAATTCTGAAAAATAGTTTAAGAAGAAAAGAGGTGAATTTTAGTGAGAGTTTGATATTTGTTATACGCACTCTCTCTAAAGAAAAGTCATGTTTATTAACAGAATAGTAGCATTTATAATAGGTATTCCATTAGTAATTATCATAGAAATTTTTAGATATTTCAAAGTAAAATCGCAAAATAAGAAATTTATAAATTATAAAGAAGTAAGCATAGTACTACTTTTTATTTATTTCATAGTATTAATCTCAATTACATTACTTCCATTTTATATAAATTTATCCCATAGAGCAATGCTGGACAGGCCTGAACCTAATATAGTTCCAGTGTTTAATACAATTAAGGATATGGTAAATACACCTCTAGGTGAAAGACATTATATGATTGAATTTTGGGTAGTAAATATTCTAGGTAATTTAATGCTATTAGCGCCCTTATCAGTCCTAGCTCCAATAATCACTAATAAATTTAGAAGCTATAGAAGTGTTACACTTCTTTGCTTTTCAGTATCATTATTAATTGAATCTCTTCAATACATATCATATTTTTTTGGAAACTTTAGATCAGTTGATATTGATGATGTGATTTTAAATACATTAGGAGCGCTGATAGGATTTTTTGTATTTAAGCTTTTAAATAATAAAGTAATTGATAGTTATATAGAAAAACAGTTGGAATAAGTATCCAACTGTCTGAAAAAGGGAAACTTCTGAAATTTTATTTGTAGGTATAAGTTTTTATAATATAAAGTAAAAATTTATACTTTTATTTTTCAGGTTCAACTACGCTTTTTGCCTCATTATATATATCTGACAATTGTTTTGATGGAGTATCATAAGGCTTTTCCTATTGTCTATTTACGCATAATTCAGTAACGCCTGTATGGCCTCCAACTATTTGATTTAAGTTAGCAGAATATATTGATCTTAATTCTGGAGTAGTACTTGTAAGAGTTGCATTAAGATATACATCAGCAGCGCTTTTAGCTGAAGCTAACATATTTGTTGCTATAGTTGCATCATTTAAATCTACATTGTTTTTTATCATATTTCCAATTATATTAGCCATTACTAGACCTCCTTAGTAGTTACATTATTTTCATTAATAAATTGTTGCAAGCCTTTAATTCTACCTTCCATTGCTAAAGCACCTGCATCACCTTGTCTTCTTAAATCTTCGTCTGTTATTAGTGAATTCATAGCTTTTTGGACAACTAAACCGTCCTTTTCCATTTTTAATAAACTTCCTAATGATAGTACTTCTGCATCTGATAGTTTTCTCATATCTTTACCTCCTATTTAATAATACACACAATAATATTTTGTAATTTACTATAAGAATTTAATCATGTAAGTTTATCCAGGAAACTAAGTATTACCTTAATCTTCTTTACATATGATACATAGGTATAATAGTAACAACATTCTTGTTATATGTAACAAGAATGAAGAAATAATATATCTTGTGAGTCAAATTAAATGTAGATGACTACATAATTTATAATATTAAAAGGAGAATTTGTTATGAGTGATCAAAAAACAATGGAAGAAACTAAGAAATTAAATGCACAAGCAAAACAAGGGGGAAGTTCAGCATCATCATTTAGTTCAGGTGCATCTAGTGCAAGTGATATACAAGAGATAAAAAACTTAAATGCACAATCAAGACAAATGGATAATACATATAGTTCAATTAAAACAGGAATACCTAATAGCCCAGCTAGTACAGGGATGTCAAGTGCTAGTGATATACAAGAGATAAAAAATTTAAATGCACAATCTAAACAAAATAAAAATAAATAGCAAATTATATGCCGCAACTTCTTTTAGAAGATTGTGGCATTTTTTAAGTGCTTAATAGGATGAAACAAATTGTTTCTGCCTCTTAAATATGTAATATCATTTATGATATATATACCTCACCTTTTCCTAAGATTACAAGTCGGTAATCATCTTTCATTGGAAGTAAGTTATATTTAGTTGATGATGGATCAAGTCTAATTCCTTGAATGGCTATTTGATGATCATCAAATAGGACAACTAATACGCTTTCTTTTTTAGAAATATTTTGACATGTATAAACTCTATTTTTTGAGGGAGGTAAATCAGATAATTTATATATTCCTTCCTTTAAGGAGTTTGGAGCAGCATTTGGAGTCAAGGTTGAAATATTAAATGAAATGCATAAGCAAGTAAAAAATAAAACGATTAATTTTTTCATTATAAAGCCACCTTTCAATCTTATTATGAACACCGTTTTTCATATTATACTTATAGTTTTATATGTTACTTTGATATAGAAAAACGAATATTAACACATTAAAAGGAAAATATAATATTTAGTGAGGTGATTATTTATGAATAAAGGTAATAATAAAGAACATAATAAGCAAAAAGTTAATGTTGGAACAAAAAGAACTGATAGTAGTGAACGTCAAGGAAATGGAATAAAGGGTAAAAGTAAGTAATGGATTGAGAGCGTAAGCTCTCTTTTTATGGATAATATGTATAAGATTAAATTTATATATTTAAATATTTTAGGGAAAATAATTTTGTGCGTAAATTTATTAATTCATTTTAGGAGGTAACTTATGAAGAAGTTTTTAAACTGGGCGTTAATACTATGTACAGTTATAACAGGGCAACTACTTTATGGAAATAAGGTAAGTGCAAAAGAAATGGACAAAAAATCCCCAATACCGATGGTGGTAAAAGTTGAACAGACAGCACCAAATCAAATACAAGTAACTTATGATAGAGATGTAGATACAAAGCTTGGAAGTAAGATAACAAATTATTGGATACAAGATACTAAAAATGATACTCCAAAAGGCATAGCAACGCTTGGTAAGAATGATAAGGTTAATCAAAACAATTCGCTAAAAGATAATTTAGCTAAAATAAATCCTGTAGCGAGTTCACAAAAAACATTTGTAATAACATTTAATCAGAGTATACCAAAAGGAGAAGAATATAAGGTAATAGTTTGTTATGTAACTGTTCCTGGAGCACCAGCATTTACTGGAGATAATGGAATGGGAACTTTTATAGGAAAATAATATATAAAGAAAAGGATGCCATGTGATACAACTTAAATCACATGGCATTTTTAGTGTAAAGAATTGCTTTTTAACAAGCTGTTCATACAACTTTAACAAATGCAAAATTAGTCAATAATCTATATTTAGAGAAAAAGTTTACAGGCTCATAAATAAAGGATTAATAAAAATAATATAAATTTTTCAAAAATGTAAATAATAGAATAGAGTTACATTTTACTATTATTATCCTTTGACAGAGCAAAATAAAAATAATAATATGTTTAATAGATTAAACCATTAAACATTATTGAGGTGAAGTATGGAAAGAGAGAGAGACATAGAAGCTATTTTAAAGCAATTTAAGGAATGTATTCCTTTCTTTAGTGTTTTAGCAGATGAAATAAGACAAAACATTATAATTCTGTTAGGGCAAGAACTTGATGGACTCAATGTTAATATGATAACTGAAAAAATGCCTTTATCAAGGCCAGCTATTTCTCATCATTTAAAAGTTTTAAAGCAGGCAGGATTCGTAGGTAGCAGAAAAGTAGGAGCAGAAAATATTTATTTTCTTACATTAAAGGAACCAATAGAAAAAATAAAACTACTAATTAACTCAATTGAAGGAAACTAGAAATTTGAGGAAACAACTTAAGTTTAAGTAACTTTGAAGGAATATAATTCTGTAGCAATAAACAAAAATCTAGTAGTCAGTTTAAATTTAATAACATTCTTAGTTAATTACGTAAGATAAATAAAGGAGGAACTTAAATGAGTTTAAAAAATTCCAGTGATAGCAAAAAAACAATGAAAATTATCTTAGCTATATCAATTGCAGCTGTTATGATTATACCTATGTTATATTCTTCTATCTATCTAGGTGCTTTCTGGAATCCATATGGGAGTCTTAAGAATGTGCCAGTAGCATTTGTAAATCAAGATAAGTCAGTTACTAAAGATGATAAAACTTATGAAATAGGTAAGGAATTAGAAGATAATCTAAAGAACAATGATAAGGTGTCTTGGAAGTTTGTAAGCTATGATGAAGCAAAAAAAGGGGTAGAAGGCAAGGACTATTATGCAATGATAGTAATTCCAGAAGACTTCTCTAAGAAGATAGCGGATGCTCAAGATGGAAAGTTTAATACACCAGAAGTTATATATGAAGGGAATACAGGGAAAAATTTTATATTCTCTCAAATTTCTGAAAGAGTAGCTGAAAGTCTTAAATCAGAAATAAGTTCAAATATACAAAAAGAAATTTCAAAAGCATTAGTGGACAACCTGTATGATGTAAAAGTCTCAATAAAGAATGCTGGAGATGGAGCAGGAGAGCTTCAAAACGGTACACAAAAGTTATTAGATGGGGGAAATGAATTATCACAAGGGGTTGGACAAGCAAAAACTGGTTCAAATGAACTTCAAAATGGATTAGATAAGCTAGCTAGCGGGCAAAAGCAAGTTTATGACGGATCAGGAGAATTAATTAAAGGATTAAATGAATTTAAGAGTAACTTAACTCAATCTAATAGCCAAATAAATTCTTTAGTAGATGGAGCTAAACTTGTAAGCGATGGAGCCAATGGCTTAGCAGAAGGAGCAAAAACTGTAGATCCTAATAAACTTACGGCAGCTGCTGATGGTATTAAGCTAGCATCACAAGGCATTGATGGTTCTGATGCAGTACTGCAAGCAGAAATTAATAGTATTAATAATTCTGATATTTCTCCGCAAGATAAAGTGAAAATACTTACAGCAATTGGTGGTATTCATGCAGTAAGTGGACAAAATATAGGTAAGAATATAGGTGATCCTTTAAAGGATTCAGCAAATAAATTAAATCAATTAGTGATTGGATTACCTCAGTTGCAAGCTGGTAGTCTAAAAGTATATAATGGCGTTAGCATGTTAGCTAGTGGGCTTTCAGATACTCAAACTAAGGCAGCTGTAGGAGCAGATAAACTAATTGCGGGCGCAAAAGGAATTCAAAACGGAAGTGGAACTATTCTAAATGGATTAAATACTGCTTCTGAGAAGACTGGAGAATTATCTAGTGGATTAGGAAAGCTAAATAGCGGTTCTAAGGACTTAGTAAATGGATTAATGGATGCTAATGATGGAGCTGAAAAACTTAGTGATGGATTAAATGATGGGTATAATGAAATGAATAGTAATCTTAAGTTTAACTCAGATGACATGTCAAAATTCGTTTCTGAACCAGTCTCTTTAAAAGATAATTCTATAAATGGAGTTAAGTACTATGGAGAAGGTTTGGCACCGTATTTTGTTTCATTATCATTATGGCTAGGAGCCATGTTTGTAAACTTAATAATGTCTATTATTAAGCGCCTAGATATTGTAGAAAATAAATTCTTAAAAAGTTTTATTGGAAAGTTCGCTGCAGGCTCATTAATGACAATAGTTCAAGCTTTAATCCTAAGCTTTGCATTAGTAAAAGGATTAAAAATTGATGTGACAAGTATACCTAACTTTTACTTAAGTAATATGTTCATTTCTGTAGTATTCTTTAGTGTAATGTTTGGAGTATCTTATGCAATAGGAATTATAGGAACACCAATTATGTTTGTTGTATTTTTACTTCAACTTTCATCTTCAGGTGGAACATTCCCTATTGAAACAGCCCCAACATTCTATAAAGTTGTAGGACATGTTTTCCCAATGACTTATTCAATAAATACACTAAGAATGATCATATCAGGTATAAATTCTTCAGTGCTTCACCAGGATATTAGAATAATGATAACATTTATGTTTGCATTCTTAGTTGGCGGGTATGTAATAAAATCATTACTAAATTTAATTACAAAGAAAGATAGAATATATAATAATTTTGATAGAGATGCTGAAGCAGCATAAATAATTGATAGTAAAGAGCTCTAATACAGGGCTCTTTTTTCATTTGGATGAATATACTTAAATGTTATTACATAATTTTACATTTGATAATAAAAGAATTAAAATTAAATGGGGTGAGGTTTATGAAAGAAAAAAATAATTATTTTGAAACATTAAAGGTATTTGCTTGTGTTGCAGTAATTGCAATTCATGCAACAGGCTTTATCGTAGTAAATAGAAATTTATCATTTACTACGAATTGGTGGGGAGCTATAGTATATAATTCTATAGGTAGATGGGCTGTGCCAATTTTTATAATGATAAGTGGTGCTTTATTATTAGAGAAAGAAAGAGAAGTTAATTTAAAGAAGAGGATAATAAGAATTATTATACCATTATTATTCTGGGGGATTTTCTTTTACTTGTTTAATTTATATGCATTCGGACAAATTCAAGCATTTTCAATTTATGATATGGTTAGTGGATTATTAATGGGCACTACATCATATCATATGTGGTATTTATATATGCTACTTGGATTATATCTTTCATTACCTATTATTAAAATATTTATTAATTCTGCTTCAAAAAACAATATAGAGTATTTTATGGGGATATGTTTTGTTGTAAGTGGTATTTTGCCACTAATCACAAAGTTTTTAGGTATTGATGTAAATCTAAAGGTAACTATATTTGGGTGGGAAGTTGGATACTTTGTGCTAGGATACTACTTAAATAATTATAGATTAAATAAAGTGATAGAAAATGGAATATACCTAACAGGGTTTTTGAGCATTTTTATAACTATATTTGGAACTGCTCAGCTTTATAAGAGCGGAAGTTTAGATGAGTTTTTTCTAAGTAGTGGATCAATAACTTGTATTTTAATGTCTATGGCAATTTTTCTATTAGCCAAGAATTTCTTGAATAAAAAGGATGATATAATAGAGATATTATCAAGTAACACTTTTGGTATATATTTAATCCATCCATTTTTCTTAACAATTATAAGAATGAATGTATTAGGAATAGATTTAAGTAATATAACTGGTAATGCTATTATTGATATTCCAATAGTTGTTTTTTTAGCATTCATGGGTAGTTGTTTGTTATCAATAATATTTAGAAAAATAAAATATTTAAAAAGGGTAGTGAGTTAAAATTTATAATTTACATAAGCTGAAGGAGTGGTGAAAATGAAATTTAGGATAAATATACTAATGTTTGATGAATTTGAAACCTTAGATGTATTTGGTCCAGTTGAGATATTTGGGAAAATGCCAGAAGTATTTGAACTTAATTTTATATCTCTTAATGGAGGAATTATTTCAAATAGTCATGGAGTAAGAATTGAAACTAATATTTATGAAGAAGCCTCATCAACTGAAGAAATATTATTTATTCCTGGGGGAGCAGGAACAAGAGAGGAAGTTAGGGATAAGGATTTTATACACTTAATTGAGGATATTGCAACAAAAGCTAAGTACATATTAACTGTATGTACAGGATCGGCTCTTCTTGCAAAGACAGAAATACTTAATAATAGAAAAGCAACCACTAATAAAAAGGCATTTAACTGGGTAACAGAGCAAAATGAAAAAGTATTATGGATCAAACAAGCTAGATGGGTAAAGGATGGAAACATCTATACTTCAGCTGGAGTATCAGCAGGAATGGACTTGGCATTAGGATTTATAGAAGATATTTTTTCTAAAGATCAAGCCTTAGATATTAGTCAGAGAATAGAGTATTTGTGGAATGGGGATAGGGAATATGATCCTTTTTCGAGTTTATATGATTAAAAGCAAGTCATATCATTACTATTGAGTATTGTAATACAATGTAGTATACTGAATAGTAATGATAATTATTGTGTTTATTGTAGGTCGCTATATTTGTTCTCGATAGGGAACCATATTCTTAGCGGCTTTTTTGCTTTATTTACTTAAGGTGTTTTTAATAATTATTAATACTAACATAGGAAAAGGACTGATATAATGAAAAATAAAACTAATATTATACCCTATATTACCGCAGTGATTACTAACTTTATATTTGGACTTAGCTTTTTATTTTCAAAAAAAGCTTTGAGTGTTGCAGACCCATTTGCATTACTTTCCTTTAGATTTTTGGCAGCATTTCTTGTTATGACTTTACTTATTATATTTAAGGTGATAAAGGTTGATTATAAAAATAAACCATTAAAGTGGCTTATTATACTTGCTTTTATAGAACCAATTATTTATTTTATTTTTGAAACATATGGAATTCAAAGGACATCAACTTCCTTAGGCGGACTTATGATAGCATTAATTCCAATAGTAGTAACAATTTTAGCAGTATATATTCTAGATGAAAAACCAACTTTAAAACAAGGAATTAGTATAATAGTATCTGTATCAGGCGTTATTATAATAATATTAATGGATAGTTCAAATGACTCTGGAAGTTCACTGTTAGGTGTAGTATTATTAGCCGGAGCAGTGTTTTCAGCTGCCTTCTTTAATATAATTGCCAGAAGAATTTCTAGACATTTCACTCCCTTTGAAGTTACTTATTTTATGATGTTCTTAGGTGCAATATGTTTTAATGGAATTTCGATTATTAATCATTTAATTAATAATAATATGTCAGAGTATTTTAAACCTTTAAGTAGTACAACCTTTATTACTTCAGTTTTATATCTGGGAATTTTATCATCAATAATAGCTTATTTTTTAATCAATTTTACACTTTCTAAGTTAGAAGCCTCAAGGTCTTCAGTATTTGCTAATATTTCAACAATTGTATCAATAGTTGCTGGGGTAGTATTTTTACATGAAAGTTTTCATTTATATCATGTTATGGGATCCACAATGATTCTTCTAGGAGTTTGGGGGACAAACTATTTTAAGGCAAAGATTGATTAATTACTATCATAAAAAGACAGGTAGTATTTTTTTACTACCTGTCCTTCTTGTTTAAGAAGATTTTTTATCTACAAACTCTACATAGCCTTCTGTTCCATTGACTCTTATATAATCGCCATCTTTTATTAGTTCAGTAACTTTATCTATACCAACCACTGCTGGAATACCATATTCTCTAGCAATAACTGATCCATGTGTCATCATTCCACCAACTTCAGTAATTAAACCAATTGCTGAAGTAAATAGAGGAGTCCAGCCTGGGTCTGTAAAAGGTGCAACTAAAATTTCTCCAGGATTTAGTTTGGCATCTTCAAGCTTTAAAATTACCCTTGCGGTACCTTCAATAATTCCAGCTGAAACAGGTATACCCGTTAATGCCCCATTAGGAGCATTGATATTCTTTCTTTTCCCTGTAATTATTTCTCCATAACTTGTCATTACACGTGGAGGAGTAAGATTTTCAAATTGCTCGTAATTCTTTATAATTGAATCAATATGATTTTCTATATTTTTAGAAAAACGGTTTTCTAGTAGTTCAATTATTTCAGATAATGAGAAGTAATAGATATCTTTTTCATTTTTAAGAACACCCTTTTGAGCTAGGGAATGAGCTTCTTCCATAATAACGCATTTATAAAGATCTATATGCGTTATTACTGCAAATTTATGATGTTCACGCATACCCATTAGGTTTCTATATAATTTAATTAATTTAGATATTTTTCTTCTTTCAAAGGAATTAAAATGTGATAGAATCTCTTTAGTAGCATTTTCTGCTTCAAATTCACCTTCCTTATATTTTTCAACATGTTCACCCCCTGAGGCAGTTCGAACATTACTTAAAATAGCAGGTATTAGTTGAGTAGGATCTTCATGCCATCTTGGTTTAGTAATATCTATTTCAGATGAACAACGCATACCATATTTCTTTAGGAATTTTTCAAATTCTGCTTTAAATTCATTTCCACCTGAAATTTTAGAAAGTCCTTCAAAGAAAGTTTCTTTTTGAGCTTTCTCTAAATAATCAACAAGTTCAGGATAATTTCTTGCTATATCTGCAAGATCAGCAACTCGTAGCCCAATTTCAGTTGTAACATTACCAGGAAGTGATTTATTAAGTTTACTTATTAAATAAGCACAGTTCTTTTCTCCAACTTTATTTATAAGTTTTTTTTCTAAAGAACTGGTTGCAAACATTCCAGAAACCCAATAGGGAACAACCTCAGCAAGTACATTTGGAAGCATTTGCCCTATATTTTCTTGAATCTTTTCAATTCTTTTTGAACCAGTAGCACTTAATATATCTTTTTTACTTTCCATTAAGATCTTTTCAATTAAGGCGTTGGCTTCATCTTTAGCATAACTTGAATCTTTTATATATAAGTTAGCTATTACCCTAGAAGATACGTGCTTAATTATAGGAAACATTTTCTTTACTACATGTAAAATATCCTTTTTTGAAACCTTAACCTTTATAAAATCTTCACGATTTATAGCTTCAAATAAAGCTGAGGATATTTGTTCATCCATTCCACGTAGAATTTTAAATAATCTTTTTTGAGTTGGTTTAAGTGAAAGTGGAGTAGTAAAGTCAGCGAACATTCTGCCACCAGCATCTACTATGAATGAGTTTCCTATATCAGATGAATCATTTTTTAAAAAATTGGTTAGATTTTTAAATATAGATATAGCCAGTGGTTTCATTGTATCTGTCATCATCTGAATATGACCAAAAGAAACAAAGACATGATAATTGTCATCTGAAACTTTAGGTAGTGGATATAATGATGTTATTGGGCGGCTTTGAAGAATATAAAACTTGCCTTCTGATAATCCCCATTCGATATCTTGTTCTATTCCATAATGGGCTTCGATTTCTTGTCCTAAGCTAGCAAGTGATAATATTTCTTTATCAGAAAGAGCTTGCATTTCTTGTTTTTCATTAGGAACATCTTTGGTAACAGTTCCTCCTTCAGGAATAGAGTATATAGCTATTTTCTTTTTCGAAATTTGCTTATTAATGATTTTACTGTCACGTACTTGGTATAAATCAGCCGATACTATACCTGATACAAGAGCTTCCCCAAGTCCATAACTTGCATCTATTGATAGGGTTTTACGACGTCCACTGATAGGATCAGCAGTAAACATTATCCCAGAAACTTCTGGAAAAACCATCTCTTGTACCACTACGGAAAGAAATACCAATCTATGATCAAATCCATTTTTAGCTCTATAAGAAATAGCTCTATCAGTAAAAAGTGAAGCCCAGCAGTTTTGGATTGCTTTTAATAGCTCACATTCACCGCATATATTTAAATAAGTATCTTGTTGTCCAGCAAAAGAAGCAGTTGGAAGATCTTCTGCCGTTGCACTGGAACGAACTGCATAGGCTTTATTTTCTCCAGATAATTTAAATGCTTCTAATATACTTGATTTTATATTCTGAGGCATAATAATAGTCTGTATATGATTTCTGATAACCTTTCCTAGTTCACTTATTTTTTCTAGTTGAGTGTATTCTAAAGTATCTAAAAGATCAAAAAGTTTTCTCATTTCTTTACTGGTTTCAATAAAGTTTTTATAAGCTAGGGTTGTAACACAAAAGCCTTGTGGAACAGGGAAGCCTGCTTTTGTCATCTCACCTAGGTTAGCACCTTTCCCCCCTACATAGGGTAAAGAGGATTTGTCAATCTCATTAAATTTAAGTACATATTTATTCATAATAAGTCCTCCATTTAAACTTTATAACTTGAGAAATATAATTCGGACACCTTGGAAACTTTGAAATTATTCTGAGTTTCCACGCACAAACCATAAGGTTCTATTAACCTTCAGTTTGTTTTACAGAAATTCCACTTAAGAATATATCTACATATGTATTTATTACATCTGTCTTTAAAAAATTATTTTGATTAAGAAATTCAGGTTTAATAAGTGCATGTAATGATTCATGTAGAAGTTCCATTACTAAATGTAGAGGTATGTCTTTTATTAGACCCATTTCATGAGCTTTTTTTAAAAAGTTTTCAAGAACCTTCTTACCTTCTCCACGAAGTTTACCATATTCCTCAGCTAGAATAGGAAGATATTTTTTTATATCCCTTAGAAATAAAGGACTTAGATTTAGAGAATCATTAACTACACTTGTTAAGGTTTCCCTAAGAGCAAGTAAAGGATGCTCTTGCTTTAATTGAGCTTTTTTTATATAATTAGTGATTTTCTCTTCAGTATTTTTAATGACGGCTGTTGCAATAGCTTCTTTACCATCATAATATTGATATATTGTTTTTTTACTCATTCCTAGTTCACTAGCTAAGTCTTGAACAGTTACGTTTCTGTATCCGCGGGCGTTAAATAGAGTATGAGCAATTTTCAAAATTCTAGTTTCATTAATATCTTCCAAAATCGAATACCTTCTTTCTATAAAAACTATGGAAACTATAACAGTATCTTATAGTTTCCATAGTAATATGATTTTCTATCATTGTCAATATAATAAAACTAGCATTCACCTTTAATTAGCATATTAATTGCTTCATTAATTAATGTGATATTTTTAGAAGCTAACCATTTTTCTGAGATTACAATGTATCTACAGTTATTTGATTTATTTTTTACATAAGAATAAATAATTTCAGTCTGATCAATTTCATCTCGTCCAATTTGTATTGAGGAGCTTAGTATTTCAGAATTAAAGTAAGAATGAATATAATTTTTCATATTTTCTTTTAACTCATCAAAATTATCCAACTTACCTATATAGCTATACAATATTTCAGTTCCACTAATGAGAAAGATTTTGACTTTTTCACTATTTAATGGCTCGAGTAAAACAATATTTTTATTTTCTTTTGTATATTCAATAACTTTAACTTTATTTATTAGGTAATTTACAGAAGTTAGATAATCTCTATATTTTGCGGCATTCTCAAAATCAAAGTTTTCGGATGCTGTGTTCATACTAGACTCTAGTTCATAAATAATACTTTTATCTTCATTATTTAGAAGATTAATAATTTTGTTAATTGTAATCATGTATTCTTCTCTTGAAAGTTTATCTATACACATTCCCATACATAAACCTAAGGAATAATTTAAACAAGCAGAACCTTTTCTTGAATTGTACGAGCATTGTATTTTGTAAAAATCTTTAAGATTATTAATACATTTTTCAAGGGTATTTTTATTTTTGTAAGGCCCCAAATAAATATTCCCATCATCTGTAGTAACGCTTTGAGAAAGTTCTAGGTTAGGGTATTTATCGTTAATATTTATTTTTATATATGAATAAGAATTTGGACTTTTCATTAATCTATTATATCTTGGTTTAATTTCTTTAATAAGTTTACATTCAAGCATAAAAGCTTCGAATTCTGTATCAGTAAGAATATAATCAAAATCTTTTAAGTTTTGAACTAATTTTATAACTTTTGGTGAATGAGACTTTGAATTTTGAAAATATGACCCAACTCTGCTTTTTAAGTTTTTAGATTTACCAACATAAATTATATTATTTAAAGAATCCTTCATTAGATAAACACCAGGAGTTGAAGGAAGTTCTTTTATTTTTTCTTTTAAATTCAAGATTTTTTCCTCCATAAAAATATAATAATTAATTTTATCACTATATATGAAAATATCCAATGGATACTAATGTAAGCATGTTTTTAGTAGCATAATTAATATTTTTCTAGACAAAATAAAAATGAAGTTGTTTATAAACACTTCGTATAATTTTATAAACTAAGGAGGAACGTAATTATGAAGAATAAACCTGATGATAGAAGTGATAATGTAGAGAGAATTCAGCATAATATTAGTAATACAATAAGAAACTGTGAGCTTGCTGATGAGATGATAGAAGAAACTGATGATCCACATACAAAAGAGGTATTATCAGCTAAAAATGAAAGAAGAGAAGAAGCTTTAAAAGGAATGAGAAAAGAAATAAGAGATGAAGCAATAAATGAGGAAATAGGTTTAAACAAATAAAGGCTACTTTTGAGGTGTTAAAACCTCCTTTAAAATAAGAAGTATCACTTAATTGTGATGCTTTTTATTTTAAGTAATAACAGAATACAGAGGTGATTTGAGTGAGTATAAGTGGAACATATTTATTACCACATCCGCCAATTGTAATTCCAGAGGTGGGAAAAGGTGAAGAAAAGAAAATAAGTGATACAAGTGACAATTTTCAAAAAATAAGTAAAGAAATAGCTGAAAAAAAGCCGAATACAATTATTATCATAACTCCTCATGGAGTAATGTTTCAAGATGCCATTTCACTAAGTTATGAAGATGATATAAGTGGGGATTTAAAAGACTTTCGTGTACCTGATGTTTCAATGAAATTAAAAATAAATAAGGAACTCACAAATAAGATATACGAACTTGCATATAGTGAAGGGATATCATCAGTTATGGCTACTAATACTTTGTTAAATAAATACAATTCTTCAGTGAATCTAGACCATGGAGCCATGGTTCCATTATATTTCATAAATAAGTATTATGGAGACTATAAACTTGTGCATATAACCTATTCAGCATTAAGTGATATAGATCTATATAGATTTGGAATTTGCATAAATAAAGCAGTAGAGGAATTAAATGAAGATTGTATCTTAATAGCTAGTGGTGATTTATCTCATAAACTAAAGGAAGAGGGACCTTATGGGTTTGATGCAGCAGGTGAGAAATTTGATAAAGAATTTCTTCATTGTCTGCATATGGGCGATGTAAAGGGTGTTTTTAATATAGATAAAGGAACTGTATGTAATGCTGGAGAATGTGGTAGAAGGTCTATTGCAATCCTGCTTGGAACACTAGATGAAAAGAAGTTTATTGGTGATTTATTGAGTTATGAGGGAACATTTGGAGTAGGATATGGAATAATGAAATTTAATATTATAGCAGATGGACCATCAAAATTACAAGAATTAGAGGAATTAAAGAATAAAGCTTATGAAAATATTAATAATCAAAAGGATCCGTATGTTAAACTTGCAAGAGAAAGTTTGACTTCATATTTAAAAACAGGAAAAGAACTTAAAATTATCCCTGATTATGTTACAGATGAAATGAAAGATAAAAAACGAGGAGTGTTTGTATCATTAAAAAAACACGGAGAACTAAGAGGATGTATAGGGACTATATTTCCAATAACAATTAATATTGCAGAAGAAATAATTCGTAACGCTATTTCTGCAGGTATAAATGATCCAAGATTTTATTCAGTTGAAGAAGAGGAATTATTAGATATAAATTTTTCAGTAGATGTACTTACAGAACCAGAAAGAGCTACAATAGATGAATTAGATCCAAAGGAATATGGGGTTATTGTGAAATCTAAAGGAAGAACAGGACTTTTGCTACCAGACTTAGAAGGAGTGAATACTGTAGAAGAACAGCTAGCTATTGCATTAGATAAGGCAGGAATAGATTATGATGAGGATTATGAGATACAAAAATTTAAGGTAATTAGACATAAAGAAGAATAGGAAGGACTTAACTTATGAAAAAAGAGGCTATGTTTTATGAAAAATTAGATGATAAAGTACATTGTTATTTGTGTCCTCATAATTGTGTAATTAAAAATGGGCATATAGGAAAATGTAATGTAAGAAAACATGAGGATGGAATATTGTACACTTTGAATTATGGAGAGATAACTGCAGCATCATTAGATCCTATAGAGAAGAAACCGCTTTATTATTTCAAACCTAATACTCAGATATTTTCTGTAGGCAGTTATGGATGTAATTTTACTTGTGGATTTTGTCAAAATTATAGTATTTCTCAGTCAGTTGCTAAAAGTGATTACGTCCCTCCAGAAAATTTGATTGAAGCAGTACTAACTACAAAAAATAATGTTGGATTGGCTTTTACCTATAATGAACCTAGTATTTGGTATGAATATATGTATGATACGTCTAAACTTTTAAAAGAAACGGATACTAGTAAATCGGTAGTAATTGTAACTAATGGATATATAAGCGAAGAACCCATAAGAGAGATACTTCCATATGTTGATGCCATGAATATAGATTTAAAGAGTTTTAGCAATAAGTATTATAAGGACTTATGTGGTGGAAGTTTAAAACCTGTGCTTAAAACCATAGAAATAGCAGCAAAAGAATGTCATGTAGAAATTACAACCCTATTAGTTAGTGGAGAAAATGATAATTTAGAAGAAGTAGAGGAAATCTCTAAGTTTTTAAGTTCAATTAGTCCAGATATCCCACTTCACCTTTCAAGGTATTTTCCTAGATATAAGCTTGAAAACTCACCAACAGATATTAATTTTATGAAAAAAGCAGAGGAATTAGCTAAAAGATATTTAAATAAAGTTAATTTGGGGAATATATAATATGTAGGATTCAATAATTAATGTTATTTAGAAATAAATATTAGTGAGGAAGGTGATGATAATGAAAAATATATTGTTAAAGAATGGATTAATCTATAATTTTGAAAAAGATAGTTATGAAAAAAAAGACATTCTTATAAAAGATAAAAAAATAAGTCAAGTTTCTGAAAATATAACTGCTACTGCAAATGACTTAGAAGTTATAGAGTTAAATGAAGCATATATCTCACCTGGGATTATTGATTGTCATACTCACCTTGGAATAATAGAAGAATGTACCGGGAAAATTGGGCAAGATAACAATGAAACTTCGGATCCAGTTACGCCTGAGCTTAATGGTATTGATGGAATAAATCCTCTTGATGTGTCTTTTGAAGATGCAGTAAGGTCTGGAGTAACTTGTGTAATGAGCGGACCCGGAAGTAATAATGTTGTTGGGGGAAGAAATGTTGCCATAAAAACTTATGGAAGAATTATAGATAAAATGATAGTTAAAAATCCAGTAGGGTTTAAAATAGCATTGGGAGAAAATCCACTATCAACCTATGGAATTAAAGAAAAAGCTCCAGTAACAAGAATGGGAGTAGCTGCATTAGTAAGAGATTTGTTTATGAGAACAGAAGATTATATAGCTCGTAAAGAAGCAAATAAACTAGATGAAAGAGATATAAAATTAGAAGCAGTAATTCCTGTTATAAAAGGTGAGATACCTCTTCGTGTTCATGCTCATAGAGCAGATGATATAGTAACAGCAATAAGAATTGCAGAAGAATTTCATATAAGTAAAATGGTAATCGAACACGGTACAGAAGCACATTTAATAAAGGAGTACATAAAAGAAAAAAATATACCTATTGCTTATGGCCCACTACTAACACCTAGAATAAAAATGGAACTTAAGGCTAGAAAATATTCTAATATAGTAGAATTAGTTGGGGAGGGAATTACTACTGCATTAATAACTGATCATCCTTATAATTCAATAGACTGTTTAAGGTCAATTGCTTCAATTGCTGAAGGGGAAGGGTTATCTCACAAAGATGCTTTAAAAGCAATAACCATAAATGCTGCAGAAATTATAAATTGTGGAGATAGATTAGGAAAAATTGAAGCTGGTTATGATGCAGATATAGTAGTTTATGATATGGAGCCACTAGATATTAAATCAAAAGTGAAATATACAATAATAGATGGAACTGTAGTATACGATGCAAAAGAGCAAAAAAAATAAAAGATGTGAAGTTCACATCTTTTTTAGTTTAAAATCTACTTTCAGAATCTTTTTCGATAACCACATTTTCTGCAGAGTTCTTCTACAGCAGTTCTATTAGAAAAACCATTAAATAAATTATTAGCTCTTTCATTTTCAATAATTTCACCAAAATTTTCAGTATTAATATTACCTAGATTAATGATACCTTCTCCATCTAAACAGCAAGGTATAACAGTTCCATCAACTAAGATACCAACCTGACTTCTAAGTGCATAACAAAAGCCTATTCCGTCATCTTCTTTTTCCTGTAAACCAGGCCAAATAAATTCATGATCCTGATTTAAATATACTGAATCATCTATTTTAATACCACGAACAGGATTTATCTTATCTTGAATTTTATAATCTAGATTAAATTCTTTTTCTAAAACTTCAAGTATATGCTTATTCTTAAATAGTTCAAGATTTTTTTCATCATTTTCATCTAAATTCCACAACCTAAGAGCTGAGATTATGTTGTTTTGCTTTGCTTCTTTAGCAAAGTTTATAATATTATTTATATATTCATCTTTATTCTTAGAATCTTCATTGCCGTCAAAACTATGAAGAGAAAAGTTAACTTGTCTAAGTGCAGGTTTTGAAATCAGTATATCTTTAACCTTATTTATAAGAGTTCCATTTGTAGTTATGTTAACTTTAAATCCTTTTTCAAAACTTAGATCTAAAAACTTATCTATCTCAGGATGCAATAAAGGTTCACCTTTTATATGAAAATAAATGTACTCTCCATAAGGTTTAATCTGGGTAAGTATTTTGTCAAAGGTTTCGAAGGTCATAAAACTTGGAGGTCTATTTGTTTTTGGACAAAACGTACAAGCTAGATTACATACGTTAGTAATTTCTATATATATTTTTTTGAATTTCTTCATAAGTATTAACTCCGTTTCTTAGGTACTCTTTATCTATATGAGGATATCATTTTTCATATAAAATCACAATCTTTAAATATAAGATAATAAGAAAATTAGGTTTAAGGTATGATATAATTTCCATATGGTATTTATTACAAAATAAATGGGGGACAAATAGAGAGTTTCTATATTAGGGGGATTAATAAATGTTATTGTTTGACAAGTGTTTAGAATCGGATGCTATTATCTTAAAAGATATTGCATTAAGAGCCTTTGAAGAAGATAGGATTAAATATGGAGCTATACCACCAAATATAGATACGGTAGAGTGGCATATATCAAAAGTTCAAGATGGGATGTACTATAAAATTATAAGAGAAGATAAGATAATTGGTGCATTTAAATTGTATGAAGTTGATAAAGAACACTTTAGGTTAGGTGCATTATTTATTGATCCAGAGTATCATAATGAGGGTATTGGTAGCGAGGCAATAGACTTTATAGAAAAGAAATATTCTCATATAAAGAAATGGTCCTTAGATACACCTTATAAAAATTTTAGAAATCAATATTTCTATGAAAAACATGGGTATGTAAAGGTGGGAGAGTATAAGCCTTTAGAAAATAATCCTATGCTTTTATTCGAATATAATAAAGAAAAGAAAAGAGACATTGAAAAAGTTGTTAGGAAATACTTTAAGTCATGGATAGATAGGGATGAATGTGCACTAAGTGAAGTGTTCTCTGAAGAGGTAATATACTTTGAATCTTATGGTCCTGTATATAATGGATTAGCAGAAATACAAAAGTGGTTTAGAGATTGGAATAAACGGGGCCGAGTAATAGCTTGGGAAATAAAAAATATTGTTGTTGCTGAAAATTCAGTAATATGTGAATGGTATTTTAAAAATGAATTTGATGGAAAACTAGATTCCTTCAATGGAGTATCTTGGATAAACTTTGATAAGTGTAATAAAATAATTCAGCTTAAGGAATTTGCATCGACTATTCCAAATTATTTGCCTTATAGAAATAAAGAAATTTATTATGAATAAAAATAGAAGAGGTTTTCCTCTTCTATTTTTATTGAATAATAATTACATATTTGAAACTTTTCTGCACTCATCGGCACATTGGCTGCAAATATTAGCACAAGTTTTGCAATGCTCATCGTCATGCATCTCACATTCAACTATACATTTTTCACATATTACTGCGCAAAGATTACATATTTCTTTAATACTTCCACTTCCTCTAGACATAAAACATGCTGATGTTGTACAAATTTCAGCACAATCTTGTAGTGTTCTAATGCAATCAATCCTAGATTTTACATCTGATTCATGCAAGCAAAGATTGAGACATTCATTACAGATTTGTGCACATTTTGAACAAATATCAATACAAGATTGATGAGGGTTTTTGTTAGAAATAAGAGAATTTACAGGTATATTCATAGCAACTGGCATAATAAAATCCTCCTTAATATAAAAAATACTTTGATTTCAAATCTCAAGATACAAAATTATTATTTGCTTATTGGATTCTATTATTCAGAGAAAAATATGAACTATTGACCTAATTCTTCCCAGTGTTCATAAGCTTCATTTAGTTCAATTAATGAACTAGCTTTATCCTTGGCAATAATTGATCCACGAAGCTTTGCTATATCAGCATCGAATAGATTAATCTCATCTCTTTCTGAGCTAAATTGAACAAACTTCACCATCTTATCCCAAGAAGTTGATAATTGATCTATCTTTTTAGAAGCATCTTCCCATTTTTCCCCTTCAATATCGTTAATTATTTGGTCTATAGCCCCGGGTATAGTTATATTATCCATTGGAATCCTTTTTAGAAAATTCCCACTAAGCATAATTAATATAAAGAGAACTATGGTTATAATAGGTATGGATATTACAAAAAATTTTCTCAAGAGTTATTCCTCCTTAATATGGACCTTTATAATCTCCAATATCCGTTACTTTTTTTATATGATCCTTGTATCTATCAATATATAAGGAACCAGATGGAGTTAAAGTTGCTAGAAAAACTTCAGAAATATCATTTATTCCATGAGTTTTTAACTGCTTATTTATCCAATTTGTACTTTTATTTAATTGTTTTAAATTTTCTTGGATTAATATTCCATCATAAATGATTTCAGTACTTATACCAGTCGAAGTTTTAGTTATATTCATATCTTTTGCTGTTAGAGGCTCATATTCAGGCTTCTTTAGAACAGATAGTTGACCATTAGGTTCAATTATTGCAAAATCAACCTGTGTCAAATCAAATATATCCTTATTTCTTAGTAATTCCATAATGTCAGTAACCCGATACTTCATTTTTCTAAGAGCGTCTTCCATTATTTTGCCATTCATTATAACTATGGTTGGTTCTCCTTCAATATATTTTGCTGCATATCTCCACTTCATAGTTATATATTCCATTAAATAACCTAGTACAGCCCAAACTAAAAGACCAATCCAATGTGGCCAAGCCCTACTTGAAAGATCAGTTGTTAGGGAAGCTGCAATGGAACCAATTGTAATTCCTAGAACATAATCAAAAAATGCCAATTGACTTATTTGTTGTTTTCCTAGTAGCTTGGCAAAGATTAATAATGTGAAAAATCCAATAATTGAGCGAATTAGAACTACTAAACCTTCATTCAATTTAATACCCCCTGTAATGATAATATGTAGTTAGTATAAAACAATTTAACATATTTATTCTGGGATAATTAGTTTATATTTTTACAAATAGATAGGTATAATAAAAAAGAATTTTAGAGTTTACTATATAGTGATAGTTTATGGAGGATTATATGAGATACGTAGTTGTTTGTGTTGTAAAAGGGAAAGCAGGGTACGTTAACGATAATTTGAGGAAAAATATATGGAATAAGTTTAAAGCAAAATCATCAAAGCTCCCAGCTCACTTTACTATAAAAGCACCTTTTGAATATGAGGGGAGTATTAATGCTCTAGAAGAGTTACTTCAAGAGTTCTGTGAACAAGAAAAAGCAGGTCCTTTTAAGCTAAGTGGGTACGAACATTTTAATGATAGGGTAGTATATATGAAGGTAATTATGTCTAACGAAGGTAAGCTTATGCATGATAGGCTGATTGAAAAGATGAGTGAAATTTCATATCTAGACTTTACTAAAAAAGATGGAAAAGATAAGATTTTTCATGTTACAGTAGCTTCAAAAAATCTACGATCTAAATATAATGAAGTCTGGAATTTTGTTAATTTAACTCCATGTGAATTTGATTGCTTGTTTGATAATATTTCTATTTTTAGATGGGAAGAAAACACTTGGAAACTACATCATGAATTTGTTTTACAAAGATAAAATGTTATGGAAGAATTTATTTGTGCTACAATTAAAAGATAATTAAAAAATATTTATTATAGAAGGTTAAGGTATTTATAGAATAGGATGTGACTAATTGTGGCAACAGATATGACAAATGGAAATATTTCAAAGCACTTAATTAAATTTGCGGTTCCTTTAATATTAGGGAATATCTTTCAACTTACATATAATGCAGCAGATTCTATAATTGTAGGACGATTTGTAGGTACTGATGCGCTAGCGGCAGTTGGTACTGCAAATCCGATAATGAATATTGTAATTTTCTTTATTGTGGGAATCTGTATGGGAGCTTCAGTCCTTATGAGTGAATATTTTGGTGCAGGAAACATTAAAAAGTTTAAGAGAGAGGTTTCAACTACCTTTATAGCAGGATTCATATTTACAGTCATAATGATTATAATTTGTATGATTCTTACTAAGCCTATACTTAGATTAATTAATACCCCAGAAAAAATTCTCCCTGATGCTGCAATGTTCTTAAGAATTATATTTTTTGGACTTATTTTTACTTTTTTATATAATATATATTCATCAACCTTAAGAAGTATTGGGGACTCAAAGACACCTTTAATATTCTTAATAATATCATCTATTTTAAATATAGTTATGGATATAATTTTTGTTGTTTTTTTAAAGTTTGGAGTAGCGGGTGCAGGAATTGCAACAGTACTTGCTGAAATGTTTTCAAGTGTTTTTTGTATAGTATATGTTTATAGGAAGATACCAATTTTACATTTTAAGAAAAATGAGTTTATATTAGATAAATTACTTTTGAGAAAAACTATAAATTATAGCTGGGCAACTGCAATGCAACAAACTTGTTTATATGTTGGAAAGTTTTTAGTACAAGGAGCAGTAAATCCACTTGGGGTAGAGGCTATAGCAACATTTAATGCAGTAAATCGTGTTGATGATTTTGCATTTACACCTCAGCAAAGTATAGCACATGGATTAACAACTTTTTTGGCACAAAATAGAGGGGCTAAGAAAAAGGAAAGAGTTAAAAAAGCTTTTATAGAAGGAATGAAGATTGAAACTATATATTGGATAGTTCTCTTGATAGCTGTGTATTTTGGAGCACATAGTATTATGAATTTATTTGTCCCAGACAAAGGTTCGAAAGTTGTAGAGCTTGGAGTGATGTATCTTGAACTTATGGCATTTTTCTACTTGCTTCCTAGTTGGACAAACGGTATACAAGGGTATTTCAGAGGAATGGGTGACTTTAAAGTTACATTAATTTCAACATTCCTACAAATATCTACTAGAGTTATATTTTCATATTTACTAGCACCTAGAATGGAGATAGTTGGTATAGCAGTAGCATGCTTATTTGGCTGGATAGTAATGCTTGCTTATGAAGTTCCAGTGTGCATAAAACATAGACGAGCTTATAATGTATAAATTATTTAAAAATAGGGGGTATATATGGAGTTAAAGGATTGGAATGAGAAGTTAAAATTTTTAAAAAGTATAATACTAAAGCCAGAGGAATTTAATGAAGCTATGAATCTGTGTTTAGATTTACATGCCATGGTACATGAATCTAGTATGTCTCACATTGATGAGAAGACATTTGAGGATGAGTTATGGGAAGGATTGGATGAAGAGACAATTCGAAGGGCAGTTAATTCAAAAGGTAGAACTATTGCCTATGGTATATGGCATTCTACAAGAATAGAAGACATAACCATGAATTTATTAGTAAGTGATAGTGAGCAAGTTATAGATATGGGAGACTTTATAAAAAATATAAATTCCATAATTTATGATACTGGTAATGAACTTGCAGCAGAAGAAATTCTAGAATTTAGCAAACAGATAAATATAGAGGAACTAAAAAGATATAGAATAGAAGTTGGTAGAAGAACTAGGGAGATTATTAAAAAACTTACGACCACAGATATGAAGAGAAAGATTCCAAAAGAGAGACTTCAAAGAGTTAGGGATAAAAAAGCAGTATCAGAAGCTGAGTCAGCTATTTGGTTAATAGACTTCTGGGGAAGAAAAAATGTTTCAGGATTGATATTAATGCCAGCATTAAGGCATCACATAGTGCATATTAATGAAAGTATTGCAGCAAAAAAAAGAGGAAAATAGAAGTAAGTTAAGTTTAAGGGAACTAGAATTGATGAAGAAAATATTACAAGTATAAAATATATGAATATAAACATATTAATAATGATTTGTCACAAATGATAATTTATATTTTCTAGGAGGATTTTATTATGGAGTTAGCGTCACACGAATTAAATGATCTTCATGAATTAATAGTTAGTTGTGTAAATTCAATAACTAATATGGCACTCTTTAAAAATGCAGTACATGATCAAGAACTTAAAAGCATGATAGAAAGACATTTCCCAGCACACATACAAGATTATAATATGAAAGTTGAGTTTGTAAAAAATGCAACTGGGTCTACACAAAAACTCCAAGTACCTGAGTTAAATGTAAGTTTAACTGACTTTACAAAATCCCCAGTAAATAATCTAGAGCCTGTTACACCTAGAACTGATGTGCAAGAATTAAATGATAGGGAAATAGCTACAGCATATCTTTTAACACTAAAGAGGGCAGGAAGAGAATATGCTTGGAGTGCAATGGAGGCAAGTAATCCAAAAATAAGGGAATTTTTAAAAGATGCTTTTACAATGAGTTGCAATCATGCATACGATGTATGGCAATGGATGGTTAAGAAAGGCTATTATCCACTTTGTCCAGCACCACAAGAACAAATCAATAAAGCATCATCCATTTATAACGAAGTAAGAGAATTTGCATTAAAATAAGAAGAGTGATAGGAATTTCCTATCGCTCTTTTGCGTTATAAACTTTCATCACGGATATATATTAAATTATTAAAGTAGAAAAACACTCATTAAACAGAGTGTTTTTCAGCGTTTGAATAATATGCTAATTGATTTGCAGCTTGCATTCCAGTATATAATGAGCCTTGCATCCAACCGTGAGAGACTGAAGCATGTTCACCTGCGAAAAAAATTCTATTATTATATTCTGGTCTTGTAATTTCATATGAAAAAACTCGTTTTTGTCCAGGAGTCATATGACAAACTGCACCTCTTGACCACTCTTCTATATTCCAAGAAATATACATTGATTTTTCCACAATAGAATTTAATAATCCCTTAGGTAATCCATGAAGTTTCTCAAGCTCAGTTGCGATTATGTCATTATGAATAGGTTCACTTATATTTGCAATACTTGTAGCATCCATATGTAAGTTATATGAAGCTACTAATACCCCAGGCTCATCAGGATTTGGATTATTTATATGATCTGAAGGATATAGAGTTGTGGTTAATGGACCATCGGAATAGGAGATACCTCCATTGATTCTACCATAATCTGTATCTTCTTCCCAAAAACGTTTCTTACATAAATATATAGTTCTATGTCCATTAACATAAGCAATTTGCCTTATTGCTTCCATTTTTCTATTTGAGAATACTGGATCAATATCAACAGTTTTAAGGATAGTAAATGGAATAGCGCATACAACATAATCAAAGGATTCATTTAAAACTTCAGTAAGTTCCCTATTTTTATACGTAATTATAACTTTATCACCAGCTTCATTTTTATGAATTCCCGATACCCAGTAGCCACCAATCCAGTTTACATTTCCTATGGCCTCTTGCGGTATATTATCGTATTCTTTAGGTTTTTGAGACAATAAAGAATAGTAAAATGCTAAAGGTAGATTTACATTGCCGCCATCAATTCTATATAAGTGCTGAAAGAAAATTGGATAATTTTCTTGTAATATTTCATTATAAGCCTCGTCAATTAAAGAGCCAGAAAATGCATCAACACTTGTTAACAGTTGAATAGCCTCATCACTTAGTCCTAAAAGTTCAAGATTTTGACGTACACTAATATTTAATAGCGGAATATACTTAGGGTTATAAACTGGAAGAATTTTTAATAATTCAGTTCTAATATTAGGTGGTAAAGTTTTTATAGGAGAATTAAAAGCATAATTATAAAGCTCAGGCCAAGGCGTATTTCTTTCCTTTGGAGTTAAATTAAATTTAGGATAAAGAACTTTCTGAATTTCCTCAGGTTTGTTTCTAATTCTAGTATTGAGAATATATAAAAAAGCATCTGGATTATACTGAATAAAAGGATAGGTATGAAGTCTAAAAAGATTAATATAATGCCAGGTAGTCTCATGCGTTACAGGAATTCTAATAGCCCCTAACTCTCCATAAATCTTTTTTTCATCATCGAAGTAATGTGTATAAACTCTACCACCAATTCTATTTCTAGCTTCAAAAATGGTGATATCACATCCTAATTTTCTAAGTTCAAAAGCAGAAGACATTCCAGCAAGTCCTCCACCAATTATGCCCACCTTCTTTCCTTTAAGGGAGCCGGGAGGGGCATAGTTTATGATATTAGGAGGGGGGGCTAATAAACTAATAATGTTATTAAAATCTTCCTCACGTCCAACTTTAGCGAGATCACTTCTTATTAGTGAATACCTTTGTTCATTTGTTGGATTCGAAGGTTGATTTGGTAAATCTAATATATTCATAAATATAAATATCTCCCAAATAATTAATTTATACAATTATATTAGAATAAATGAGTAAATAGACGTAATTATTAGCGCTTATAATTATAAAATGTAAAATTATAAGAATTATGAATATTGACATTATAATCATTAAGAGGTAAAATTTTAGCGTGCACTAGGGGAGCTGTAGTGGCTGAGATGAAATTTTTCAGACCCTTTAAACCTGCACTGGGTAATGCCAGCGAAGGGAAGTGAGTAAGTAGTATATGGGAAAAGTCTATTCACATATAGATATTCTATTAGATTATTAACTCTTTTCGATCGGTATACCTAATACTGTTTGAAAGGAGTTTTTTTATGGGCTTTTCTGAGAGATTGTACTTAAAAGGTAAGTATATTTGGGATGCATGCTTAGAGCATCCATTTCTTAAAGATATGAGTAACGGTACACTAGCTGAAGACAAGTTTTGTTTTTATATTAAACAAGATTATGTTTATTTAATTGACTATATAAAACTTTTTGCATTAGGAATGGTTAAAGCTGATTCCTTAGAAGACATGAAGAGCTTTTCTAAATGTGCAAATGATATTGTAAGTATAGAGATGGACGGGCATATAGAATTTGCAAAAAGATTTGGCATAACTAAGGAAGAACTTGAGGATACTAAACCTAATTCGAATAATTTATCTTACACAAAATTTATGCTTCAGGTAGCAAATGAAGGAACATTAGCAGAACTTGTTGCAGCATTACTTCCTTGCATGTGGAGTTACAGCTTTATTGGTAAAAGCTTAGCGAAAAAAGATAAGGCTTTAGAACATGAGCTTTATAAAGAATGGATTCTAACCTATGCAAGTGATGAGTATAATAATGAAGTTAATTGGTGCATCAATTTAATGGATAAAGTAGCAGAAGGACTACCAGAAAGACAACTTGAAAAATTAGAAGAAATCTTCATTCTATCATCAAAATATGAATATATGTTTTGGGATGCATGTTATAAAAAAGAAGGTTGGGTAATTTAAATGAAGGCATTAGAAATTAATAATTTATCTTTTAAATATAGAGATACAGACAAGCTTATATTAGACGATTTATCTTTTAGTATAAATAAAAATGAGTTTGTAACTATTATTGCTCCTAGTGGAACTGGAAAGAGTACTTTATTTAGATTAATACTTGGGTTACTAAAACCAATTAGTGGAAGCATAGATATAGAGAAAAATAACAATAAAAATATTATTGGGTATATGCCTCAAAAAGACTGCTTGATGCCTTGGAGAACAATATTAGATAATACAGCTGTTGGCTTGGAGTTAAATGGATATTCGAAAAAAGAGGCAAGAAAAAAGGCAGTTACATATTTTGAAAGTTTTAATCTTAAAGGAACGGAAAATTCATATCCACATGAGTTATCAGGAGGAATGAGACAAAGAGCATCTTTTTTAAGAGCGATTGTAAATAATCCGTCATTACTTCTATTAGATGAGCCATTTTCTTCATTAGATGCGTTAACAAGAAGGAAAATGCAAGCTTGGTTACTAGATTTATGTCAGAAGGAAAAAAACACCGTATTTATGATAACACATGATATAGAAGAAGCGTTGCTTTTGTCAGACCGAATATTGATATGTACGGAATTACCATATAAAAATCTAAAATCTATTGAAGTTAATATTAATAGACCGAGAACTTATGAAACTACCTTAACTGGTGAATTTATTGAATTGAAGAGACAAATATTGAATATCTTAGATAAGCTAGAAGAATCGAAGGAGGGAATATAGATGAGCAGATTTAAAAATAATATATTCCCACTAGTATTTGTAATTTTAGTTATATTGGCATGGCAATACTTAGTTCCTTATTTTAATGTTCCAAAATTTATTTTGCCTAAGTTTTCAAATGTGCTAACTGCTTTATGGACTCAGAGAGAATTGCTATTTAGTCATTCATTAGTAACCTTAGGCGAGGCTTTATTGGGATTAGTTATATCTGTAGTTATCGGAATACTATGCGCTTTTTCTATATATGCATCAAAAGGGCTTGGAAAAACATTATATCCTATTATAATTTTTTCACAAACAATTCCAACTATTGCATTATCACCAATTATGGTTATGTGGTTTGGATATACCATATGGTCTAAGGTTGCTGTAGTTATACTATTTTGTTTCTTCCCGATCGTAGTAAGTACGCTGGATGGATTAAATAGTGTTGATAAAGATTTAGAAGATGTACTAAAGGCCCTAGGAGGCAGTAAAATTCAAATATTTATGAAGCTTCATATGAATTCAGTATTGCCAAATTTTCTAAGTAGTTTCAAAATTGCAGCAACATATAGCATTGCCGGAGCAACTATAGGAGAATGGTTAGGAGCAGAAAAGGGACTAGGAACTTATGTAAAGAGAGTAGCTGGGATGCTACAATCTGATTCAGTTTTTGCAGGAGTGCTTGTTTTATCCTTTCTAGGATTACTTCTATTTTCAGTAGGGGTTTTACTTGAAAGAATTTTATTAAAATATAGAAAAGGAATAAAGGAGAGTAACTATGAAATTAAGAAGATTTAGTATTATTTTAGCAATGGTTATGCTATTTAGTTTAGCATTAACAGCATGTAGTAAGAAAGAAGAACAAAGTACAAGTAAAGAGTTAAAAGAAGTTAATGTTCTTTTAGATTGGTATCCAAATGCAGTTCATGCGTTTTTATATGCAGCAGAGGAACAAGGATATTTCAAGGAAGCTGGATTAAAAGTTAACTTAATAACACCAGCTGGAACTGATGACGGAATTAAGTTAGTAGCTGCTAATAAAGCTGATTTTGCTATAAGTTATCCAAAACAAATAATATTAGCAAGAGGGGAAAACATTCCTGTAAAATCAGTAGGAGCTATAGTTAGAAGTTCATTAAATCAATTGATGGTTAGAAAAGATTCAGGAGTTAAAACATTAAAAGATTTAGAAGGAAAAAAAGTAGGATATGCTTCTTTTGATATTGATAAAGAAACTGTAAAAGCAATGGTACAACAAGCTGGAGGAGATCCTTCAAAAATCAATTTTGTAGATGTAGGATATGATTTAATGAGCTCTATTCAATCTAAAAGAGTAGATGCAATAATAGGCGGATATATAAATCATGAAAAAATATTACTAGAAAAAGATGGAGTTGAGTTGGTTACATTTAATCCATCAGATTACGGTGTTCCTAACAATTATGAATTAACTTTTGTAGCTAGTGATGATGCTATAAAGAATGATAATGAAAAAGTTCAAGCTTTCTTAAATGCTGTAAAAAAAGGATTTGATTATACTAAAAAGAATCCTGATAAAGCATTAGACTTAGTATTAAAAGCACAAGATAAGAGTTTCCCTCTTGATTCAGAGGTAGAAAAGAAGAGCTTAGATATACTATTACCATTAATGGAAAATAAGAGCGGAGATTTTCTAACTCAAGATGAAGCTAACTGGTCAGGTAATATTAAATGGTTAAAAGATAAGGATCTACTTAAAGCAGATGTAAATAGCAAAGATGTTTTTGAGCAAATAATAAAATAGAGAAATTCATTTAAAAAGGGTGCTATAAGCACCCTTTTACTCTTTAAAAGCCATTATAGTTAACAAATTCACCTACAGGTTTTCTGTAGCCTCTTAATCTGCGTTTTGATGTATCTTCTTTGCCCATAGCAATAAGAAGTGTAATTTCGAGATTGTCTGGAATATTAAATAATTTGCGAACCTCATCTGAATTAAATCCTATCATCGGACAAGTATCCCAACCCTTATCTTTAGCGATAAGCATGAACATCATTGCTGAAAGAGAAGCATTTCTTATTGCTTCATCATACTTAAAGCCATCACCTCTGCTTTCATATAGATTATCAATATCTCTTACCATATTATCATAATCCAACTTGCTCATAATACCTAAGTTAAGCATTCCGGAATAAATATTAGCAGCATTTTTATATGCTTCTTTATCACCTAGGACCAAAATAGCAGCAGAAGCAGTATGAAGTTTATATTGATTAAAAGCAGCTTTTCTTAGAGCTTCCTTTTTTTCAGGATCGTTAATAACTAAATAATGGGCATGCTGAATATTAAAACAAGATGGAGCTAGTTTCAATTGCTCAAAAATTTCGTTAAAATCGCTATCAGGTATTTTAACTCCATCAATAAAATTGTTTGCTGAACGTCTATTTTCAATTATTTCTTTTAATTCTGACATTTATGTTCCCCCTATGTATATATAATGTATTAGAAAAATTACCTATGATGCTATAATATAACAAGTAACTTATAAATGTCAAGTAAATATATAAAAGTAAGTTGTGTCGCATATTTTTAAAATGTTTGAAGAGAATATATCTTGACGCAGAGAGAAAAAAGTGCAATAATTTAATTAAAGTAAATAATAAAAAGTAAGTTAATAATTTATATTATAATTGATAAACGGAGGTAATTTAAATGAATAATGATTTTTATAATGCAGTTGAAAAAAGACGTTCATATTATGGAATAACAAAGGAAACTGTTGTAGCTGACGAGAGAATAAAAGAGGTAGTTGAGCATGCAGTAATGCATACACCATCTGCATTTAACTCTCAAAGCACTAGAGTAATAATATTACTTAATAAACAACATGATAGATTGTGGGATATTACAAAGGAGTCACTAAGAAAAATAGTTCCGGAGGATCAATTCAGCTCAACTGAAGAGAAGATAAATTCTTTTAAAAATGGATATGGAACAATTCTTTATTTTGAAGATAATAGCGTAATAGAATCCCTACAGAATCAATTCTCATTGTATAAAGATAACTTCCCAGTATGGGCACAACAATCAAATGGCATGCATCAATATGTTATATGGACAGCTTTAGAGATAGAAGGATTTGGAGTTTCATTACAGCACTACAATGAACTCATAGAATCAGATGTAAAGAAGGAGTGGAGTATACCAGAAAACTGGAAGCTTATAGCACAGATGCCATTTGGAAAACCATCTTCAGCACCTGGTGAAAAAAATTATAATCCAATTGAAGAAAGAGTAAAGCTATTTAAATAGGAAAGAAAGCATATATCTGATGATATATGCTTTCAATTTTTACAGTAATAAAAATTCACTCGTTTCTAATATATACATATAAATATAAGAGAAAGGAGTGTTGTAAGATGCCAGTTAGTAAAAAAAGAAAAAAGGTTTGTAAAAAGAAACAAGATTATAATAAAAATAAGATTAATAAAGTAATAAAAACATATTCTAAATTAATAGATAATTATTTGCCTTTAATGAAAGACCATGAAATTCCAAAAGAAAGTTCTTATGAAATAAGCGTTGTTAGTGAATTAGGAAGTTTATCACTTTCTTCTACGCATTTTGCAGCAGTAATTAAACCAATTAAAAATAATAATGAGATTATACAAGAAACTAAGGAAAGTATAATAAGAGAAAGGCTAATACTAATGTTAGCAATTCACGTTATGATAGATATATTGCCTGAGGAGATTGAAGAAAATAAATTTACTGACAAATTAAAATATTATTATGGATTAATAGCAGTCTATTATGATTTGGAGAAGATACCTTCATTAAAGAACTATGGGAATATTACATTTAATATAAAAGAGGAATATTTAGATAAATAAAAGGAATTGCAGTAATGTAATTCCTTTTAAATTATCGCATAGAAGGGATAAAATTGTTTGTTATGATAAGCTATACTTTTTTGTAAATTTATAGTATATTTTTAAGAGTAAAAAACGATATATATAATATAGAACTTTGAAGAAAAATTTTTCTATTTTACAAAAGAATTTATGATATATAAAAATACTACCTTAATATTTGCTGTTATTCGTATCGAAATATATAGGGCATAATTATTTAGTATAGAATTATATATCATTCTGAGTGAAATTATAATTTTATAGGGGTTTTAAATAGACACCTGGGAGGTAGCAACATGAAAAAATTAAGTTTGTTAATAGAAAAAAAGCGTGAAGAAGTACATGAAGCTATTGATCTGTACGGGATAAACGATTGTAGGACACTAATAAAGAGTCAGGAGTTAGATAAGTTGATGGCGATGGAGCAAAAAAGAAGATTAATGGAATGTTAAAAATACATAAAAAGTATATTTTAAAGTACATATTTATCGCTAAAGTGTCACAGTAATGACATATTCAAATTTTATAATGAGTTTGTAATAAGTTTTATTTTTTTCGTAGATCTCCTTAATATATGGTATTCATTATAGTGAATGCCTATTTTTTTTAGCAATTTTAAGTAAATATTTTCCAGGAAATATTATTGAGTTATATTATAAAATGATAACATTAACTTATTTAATTTTTCAACATTTAATTAACTAAAATTATATTGCACATTAATGAATTTGGAGTATACTGGTATAGAACAAATATTTTATGAAGGGAGTGATATAGTAGTGGATTTTAAATTAATAATTGCAATTATAGCTATAACAGCTGCACTTATTTTCTATACAACGGGGGTTTTCTGGGAGAGACATACAAAAGTATTAAAAAAGAATCAGGTTATTGTTTTTTGGATAGGATTATTTTTTGATATAACAGGTACTACCATCATGACTAACATAGCAAATAGTGGACAAGTGCAAATTAAATCAGATTTTACTCAAAATATACATGGTATAACAGGAATGTTAGCAATAGTTCTAATGTTATTGCATGCAGGTTGGGCAGCATGGGTAGTTTATAAAGATGATATTGAAAGAAAAAAAGTGTTCCATAAATTTAGTATTTTTGTTTGGTTAGTTTGGTTAATACCGTACTTTTTAGGAATGTTTATGGGAATGATGAAGTAGGTACTATTTGTTTTTTGAATATAAAGAATATATTGGATGAATATATGACTTTAAAAGCCATAAGTTAAATTTTTTTAACTTATGGCTTTTTTAGTTAGGAGTTTGAACATGTAATAAGTATAGTGCACAATATTTAAAATACTTACAACATTAGTATTACTTGTTTAAATTAGAATATACATAGAATACTTGTTTATTTAAATATAAAAATTTATTTTTTTTATTTTGACAGAAAAAGGGAAATAGGTACGTATATAAATGATATAAGGAGGAGAGAAAAAATGGAAGGAACTAAAAAAACTTATAACAGTATAAATATAATGAGATTGATGTGTGCAATCTTAGTTATTACAATCCATACATCAGCACTATATGATTTGGGAAAAATACCAGGAGAGACAGTAAGCTTAGGGATTGCAAGAATAGCAGTACCGTTCTTTTTTATAACTGCAGGATATTTCTTTTATGAAAGATTTAATCAGAAGGGGTATATATTTAAATACTTAAAAAGGATATTTATTTATTACTTAGGATTTTCATTAGCCTACACAATTTTAGCGTTTAGTTATATTAAACAAAGAAATTATAGCTTAGAGTTAATGATAAAAAACTTTTTATTTGATGGATTCAGTCCAAGTTTATGGTATCTACCAGCATTAATTTTATCAATTTCCATAATAGCATTATTCTTAAGAAAAAATTGGGTGAAAGGATTAATGCTCCTTAGTGTAATTGTATATGCAATTGGACTACTCGGAGATACTTATTATGGATTAATTGAAGGAACAGTCCTTCAAAATATTGTTAATGGATATAATAGCATATTTGTACACACAAGAAATGGGGTTTGCTTTGGAATACCATTTTTAACAATAGGTGTACTTATTAATAAATATGACTTAAATGATAAGATAAAAAAATCTACATTATTTATAATACTATTTTCAGTGATTTTTGGAGTTGAGGCATATTTACTAATAGTAAACAATATACCAATTGACCACAATATGTATATTTCATTAGCATTAGTTGTACCATTTATATTTATTGGTTTATTAAATTCAAAGATTAGTATAAGTGAAAGACGGTCAAAACTATTTAGAGATATGAGTTTATGGATATATTGTGTACATGAATTGGTTATGGTAACAATTATGAAGTACGCACCTAAAGTAGCTATGAATTCAGTTATTTTATTCTTAGCAGTAGCAGGAGTAAGTATCACAATTGCATATATAGCAGTTAGAAAAAAATCTCCAGATTATCAAACCTTTAAGAAAAAAGAAGGATTTATAGTAGCATCAATACTAGCTTGTTCCGTACTTATAATAGCTGCAGGCAATTCAAAACTCCCAAGTACACAAGCAACAGCAAGTGGAGGAGCAACAGCAATTTTTGACAAGATAGATGAAAAAGCACCATCCTCAAATATAATTGGACCAATGTGGAAGGTATCAAATGGTGATGAGAAAATTTATCTTTATGGTACCGTTAATATTGGAACTAAGGACATGTACCCATTAAGTCCTAAGGTTGAAGATGCAATAAAACAGTCAGAAGGGTTAGTGGTAGAAGCAAATTCTAATAAAATTGATCCAAGAAAAGTTAATGATATGATTAATTTGAAACAAGGTGATACTTATGAAAAACACGTTTCAAAGGAAGCTATAGACATATATAAAGATAAGGTCAAAGAATTTGAAAAATTATTAAATACAAAAATAGACTATGAAAAATTAAAGCCTATAAAACCTAACTATCTAGCTATGAACTGTATTGACACATATATACAGACTTATAAGGATAATGTAAGATACTATCCAAACCTATACATTTTATATAGAGCTAATAAGGATAAATTACCTATAATTGAAATTACTGACCCATATACAAGTATTCAAGATTCTATTGATGCTCCAGATGAAGTTGCTGATGCATCATTAAAACTTTTAAAATATTACAACGAAAACAATATGTCAAAAAATTTAGATATATTAAATGCATGGAAAACTGGTAATCTAGAAGAAATAAATAATAAGTTAAATGATGTGTATATTGTTCCAGATGAGGAAAAGGAAAATTTTAAAAAATTAAATAGCATAGTAACTCAGTATGATGATACTTGTACTTCAAAAATTAAAAAAGAATACACTGAGAAGATAGACGGATATATTAAGGATAAAAAGAACTATTTTGTAGAGGTTTCAGTCCAGTATTTAAGCGGAGAAGATGGAATACTTAAGGAATTACAAGATAAAGGGTATACTATAGAACAAGTAAAATAAAAATTTATGAGCTTCCAATAGAGAATAGGTAAAACTATTTTCTATTGGATTTATTATTTATAAAGAAATAAAAATGCATAGTGTTTAATAGTAAAATATTTCAAATGCAAGATAATAAGCGAATACAAAAGAAAAGTAAAGTGAAGATAATAACAGAAAAAGAGGTATAAATAATCTCATTTTCAAGTATTTGGGTTATTTTCCTAAATTGACAAAAAAATAGCACGAGATTAGTATTAATGTATTATGGGGGGAGATTATATGGAAACAACTAAAAAAACTTATGATAGTATAAATATAATGAGACTTATTTGTGCAATTTTGGTTATTACAATTCATACTTCAGCGCTATTTTCTTTAGGAGAGGTTCCAGGCGCTACATTAAGTCTTGTAATAGCAAGAATAGCAGTACCATTCTTTTTTATAACAGTTGGGTATTTCTTTTATGAAAAATATAGTCAAAAAGGGTATTTACTAAAGTATTTAAAGAGAATATTAATATATTATTTAGGGTTTTCTTTAGCATATGGAGTGATACTATTTAATTTTATAAAACAAAGAAATAATAGCTTAGAGTTAATAGTTAAAAACATTCTATTCAATGGAATTAGTCCAAGCTTATGGTATTTACCAGCATTAATTTTATCTATAGGAGTTGTAGCAATATTCTTAAGAAAAAATTGGGTAAAGAGTTTGATAATATTAAGTGTAGTCGTGTATGCAATAGGACTACTTGGAGATACTTATTATGGATTAATTTTAAAATCACCAATTGAAAAGCTAGTAATTGCATATAATAGTATTTTTGTAAAAACAAGAAATGGTTTATGTTTTGGGGTACCGTTTATAACTTTAGGAGTTATAATAAATAAATACAAATTAAATGAAAGAATTAAGAAAGCTGTAATATTTATATTAGCATCCTCAGTTATATTTGGAGTAGAGGCATATTTACTTATAACTAATAATATTCCAGTTGATAATAATATGTATGTCTCATTAGTAATACTAGTGCCATTTATTTTTATTGGATTATTAAATTCAAAATTAAGTATAAGCGAAAGAAAATCAAAATTATTTAGAGATATGAGCTTATGGGTATATTGTATTCATGAATTACTTATGGGTATTATAGCTACCTTGTTTCCTAAGGTTGCAGGGAATACGATCATATACTTTATCGTTGTTGCAGGAATGGCCGTGACAATCTCATATTTTGTAGTAAGAAAGAAATCTCCTGACTATCAAATATATAAGAAAAAAGAAGCATTTGTAGTTTTTACTGTATTAGCTTGTTCTATTATTTTGATAGCTGCAAATTCAAGTCGTCCAAGTTCACAAGGTACGGTAGGAAATATCGCAGCCTTTGAACAAATTGATGATAAAGCTACATCCTCAAATATTATTGGACCAATGTGGAAGATATCAAAAGGTGATGAGAAAGTATATGTATATGGAACACTTGGATATGGAACTAAAGATATGTATCCATTAAGTCCTAAAGTTGAGGATGCATTAAAGCAGTCAGATGGTGTAGTAGTTGAAGCTAATACAAGTAACTTAGATGTAAATAAACTAGCTAAATATGTATATTTAGAGCAAGGAGATACAATTTATAAGCATGTTTCAAAGGAAGCAGTAGATATATATAAAGATAAAACGGCTGATTTTGAAAAGAAAACAAATCATAAGCAAGATTTTAATAATCTAGAAAAAGTAAAACCTGAGTTCTTAGCTGAAAATTGTATTTCTTCTTATATAGCTCTTAGTAAAGAACAGGTATTCTTTTCTTCAAGTGACTATATTATTTATAGAGCAAATAAAAGTAAAATATCAATAATAGAGCTAACTGATATGCCTAAACTTCTTGAAGCGCAAACAAATGTTCCTGATGAGGTTTCAGATGCATCATTAAAACTATTGAAATATTTTGATGAAAAAAATGTAGAAAAGATTTCAGCTGTAATAGATGCATGGAAAACAGGCAATATGGATGAAATAATGAAAAAGGAAAATGACATATTTATAGTGCCTAATGGAGAGGTAGAAAACTATAAAAAGTTAAGTGAAATCGTAAATAGGTATCAAGAATTAGCAAATTCAAAAGTTGGGAAAGAATACGCAGAGAAAATAGATGGATTTTTAAAAGATAATAAAAATTATTTTGTCGCAGTTTCTTTCGTATATTTAAATGGAGAGAATGGAATGTTAAAGCAATTGCAAGATAAAGGTTATACTATAGAACAAGTAAAATAAAGAAATGTTTGAGCACAAGATTATAATAAAAATAATCTTGTGCTTTTTATATAGATTAAAATATTATTTTATAAAATATTTGTTAGCTTTTGAACATATGCTTTATAGAGAAATATTGGAGATGAGGTAGATGAGAGCATATTATTTATTTAGATCAAAACCTACATATATTATTTTAATAGTACTAACTATATTATTTAGTTATCTTTCACTAAGCGGTATATCTAAACTTCCAAGAACACAAAATATAATTGAATTTATAAAATATTATATTAATTATCCACTATTGTATTTAAAAGATACTATTCTTGTTTTAATTGCATTTGCATCTGCTTGCTTTTTAGGTGTTATGACAATAATTCATGCCCTAGAGCTAGAAGAAATACCTTTGGCATTTAGAATTTTGATAGGTATAGTAGGATTGTCAATAATATGGATTGGGTTTTACTTTTTTAGTTATTTTATTTTTTTAATTATTGCTATTATATTAATAATTGCTTTGATAGCCGCCATTGTTGGAATTATAGCTATGATTCTTATGGGAAGTAGGGGAACGAGCATTTATAGGAGATATTAAAATGAACTATGGGTATTGAACAAAAGTATCCATAGTTTTCTACTTTCTATAATTAGTATCCTTTAGGAAATTATAGGGGAAAAAGGTAACTACTATTAAATTAATATTTGGGATGGTAAACTTGAAATATAGGGTTTTTATAGGAAAGCTATTTTATTCTTACAGAATAAGTTATTAATTGAACTTAAAACCCTATTATAATAGAAAATGAAGGGAAGTTTGTTTATGAATGATGTAGTTAAACTATTAAAATCACATAAATCTGTTAGAAAATTTAAAGCAATTTCAGTAGAAGAAGATAAAATAAAAGAAATAATTGAGTGCGCCCAAAGTGCCTCAACTTCAAGTTATATTCAAGCTTACACTATTATAAGAATAAATAATATGGAGAAAAGGAGGAGTATAGCAAGTCTTTCAGGTAACCAAAAATATATTGAGGAATGTCCTTTATTTCTTATTTTCTGCGCCGATTTAAATCGCCTTAAAACTGCTTGTGAAATGAATAATAAAATTTTTGTGGAAGGGTATACGGAGACTTTTATATTATCAACAGTAGATGCCACTCTTGCAGCACAAAACGCTTTAATAGCAGCAGAATCAATGGGATTAGGAGGAGTTTATATTGGAGGAATTAGAAATAATCCTGACAAGATAAGTGAATTACTTAAGTTGCCAACTAATGTATATCCAGTGTTTGGTATGTGTCTAGGATATCCAGATGAGGAAACAGAAAATAAGTTAAGATTGCCTATGGAAATTGTGCTTATGACAGATGAGTATACTTCTGATGATGTTGCTCAAAATTTAAAGGAATATGATGAGCAAATCAAAAATTACTATATTAAAAGAACAAATGGTAAGCGTTCTGATACCTGGACTAATCAAGTAGGAAGATTAATGAGTAATCCCCAAAGACCTCATATGAAGGGATTTTTGAAAAAACAAGGCTTTGAAATGAAATAGTTTATAAGGGGGAAAAGAAAGTAATGAATGAAGTAATAGAAAATATTTTAAGTAGAAGAAGTATCAGAAAATATTTGAACGAGCAGATTACAGATGAAGATTTAAGTACCATTTTAGAAGTTGCGAAACATGCCCCAAGTGGAGGGAATTCTCAGACTTGGCATTTTACTGTGCTTCAAAATAAAGAAAAGCTTAGGGATTTAAATAAATATGTAAGAGCAGCCTTTGAAAAATTAGAAGTTGATGAAAATACATATAAAAGTATACGCTCAGGCAAAGTCGCGGCAAAAAACGAGGCATACAGATTTTATTATAATGCACCTACATTAATTATTGTCTCAAATGAACGGGATTATGGAAATGCTATGGCAGACAGTGCATGTGCAATTGAAAATATGCTATTAGCTTCTAATGCGCTAAATTTAGGATCATGCTACGTAAATCAATTAACTTGGTTCGGGGATGATAAAGATCTAAGAAAATTATTGATTGAGCTTGGAGTTCCTGAAAACCATAAAGTATGTGGAGCCATAATTGTGGGCTATAGAGATGGCGGTATGCCGACAGCTGCAAATCGAAGAGAAAATGCTGTAACAATTGTAAGGTAACAGTGAGGAGGAGAATATGAAGATTGGAATCATAGGATTAGGAGATATTGCAAAAAAAGGATATCTGCCTGTACTTTCTGAAAAAGAGAATATTGAATTAGTACTATGTACTAGAAACAAAGATACCCTTAGTAATTTGTCAAAAAAATATAGAATAAGTGAATGCGCTAGTAATGTAGAAGAATTGATAAAGAAGGGTGTAGAAGGGGTATTTGTCAGCACGGCTACTGAAGCACATTTTGAAATTGCAAAGAAGCTACTACAAAATGGGATACACGTATATATAGATAAGCCAATTTCACTAAATTTTAATGAAACTCAAGAACTAGTTAAAATTGCGGAAGAAAGCAAAAAGATTGCAATGGTTGGATTTAATAGAAGATTTGCGCCAATGATTAAAGAATTAAAAGAACATGGAAAAGCAGATATTATAATAATTCAGAAAAATAGATTTAAACAACCTGATTACACAAGAAGATTTATAGTTGAGGATTTTATACATGTAGTTGATACACTAAGATTTTTAATGGATGAAGAGATAAAGGATATAAATGTTCGATATTTAAGAAAAGGAGATTTGCTTCATAATGTAATTATTGAACTAATAGGAGAAAGCTGTACAGCAATTGGAATAATGAATAGGAATAACGGGGTTACTGAAGAGGTAATAGAATATATGACCGAAGGTGATAAATATATCGTTGATAACATAATTGAAACAATACATTTTCATGATAAAGAAAAAGAAGTATTAAAATTCGGTGATTGGGAACCTACATTGTTTAAGAGAGGTTTTTATCAAATAGTAGATCACTTTATAGATTGTATTGAAAAAAATATGATTCCAAACCCATCTATTTCAGATTCCTTAAGAACTCATGAAATATGTGAAAAGATAGTAATGAAAATTAACTAAAATAAAGCAGCCTCCGTTGGAGACTGCTTTGTTTATGTATTAAAATACAATTTAGCTACTTTGTTCTTCTGTCTTAGTATTCTTATATTTCATGTGTAATAGTTTATGAGCAAGACCCTTTCCAGGTTCACCCATGTAAGACTTATACATGTTTAATAATGCAACATTTTCGTGTGATTTTCTCTTTTTAAGATTTTTATCTTGGTTATATAATACAGAAGCTCTAACAGTCTTTATATCAACTGTATTTCTTAAAGCTGAACTTACGTGAGGTTGTCCACCACCGTTTACGCAACCGCCTTCACATGCCATAACTTCAATAAAGTGATATTGTTTGTTATAAAGCTTGTCTGAATTCATAAATTCAAATAGATTAGCAGAACCATTGATAACTGCTATGTTATAGTTGTTTCCACCAATTTCAACAGTTGCTTCTTTTATTCCTTTAAGTCCTCTTACTTGTTCGTATTCAATATCAGCTAAATCTTTATTTTCAATAAAATCTTTTGCTGTTCTAAGAGCGGCTTCCATAACTCCACCAGTTGCTCCAAATATAACTCCAGCTCCAGTATATTCACCCATTGCTGGATCAGCTTGGCTATCTTCAAGTTTAGCAAAATCAATCTTTAATTCTTTAATCATTTTGCCAAGTTCTCTTGTAGTTAATACAGCATCAATGTCTCTTAAGCCGTTAGTTTCCATTTCTGGTCTGTCTGCTTCATATTTTTTAGCAGTACATGGCATAATTGTTACAGTAAAGATATTCTTCGGATCTATATCAACTGTTGTAGGATAGTATGTTTTACTTGCTGTTCCAAATATTTGTTGTGGAGACTTAGCTGATGAAAGATTTTCTAACATGTCAGGGAAATAATTTTCAACTTGTCTAACCCAACCTGGACAACATGAAGTAAACATTGGGAATGGTCCACCTTGTTTAATTCTTTGTGCAAGTTCAGTAGCTTCTTCCATTATTGTCATATCTGCGCCAAAGTTAATATCAAATATTTTATCAAAACCTAATTGTCTTAATGCAGTGTATAGTTTTCCTGTTACATCCACACCGAATCCCATGTTGAATAATTCACCCATAGCAGTTCTTACAGATGGAGCCATAGCAACTATAACATGCTTGTTTGGATCTTCAAGGGCTTCCTTAACTCTTTCAATGTGGCTTTTTTCAGATAAAGCATCAACTGGACAAGCTATAACACATTGTCCACATAATAAACAATCTGTATTATCAAAGCATTGATCATTTTCAGTTCCAATTACTTTTTTACCGTCTTTTTCGATGAATTTTATTGTGCAAGTGCTTGTCTTATTTTCACATGCTCCAACACATCTACCGCAAAGAACACATTTTGTTCTATCAATAACAAGTGATTTACTTCTATCATCAACATATTCAGACTTATCAGCAACTACGAAAGGTTTTGAAGCTCTTGCTTTATGTTTTATTACAAGTTTTAAGAACTCACAATTTTCTCTTCTTTTACATGGACCACATTTAAATTCATGACTATCTAACATAGTTGATAATCTTTCTTTAATATGGTTCTCAATTTTTTCTGAAGAAGTAGTTATAACCATACCATCTTCAGCCATAGTATTACATGATGTTGCAAGGTCATCTCTTCCTTCGATATCAACTACACATACACCACAAGTTCCAACGTCGTTACAATCTTTTAAAAAGCATAGTGTTGAGATATCTATTCCATTTTTCTTAGCTAAGTTTAAAATAGTAATGTCTTCATTAGTTTCTATCTTTGTTCCGTTGATAAGTATATTTTTCATATTCGCACCTCAATTGTAAAATCATTTTTTCCATAATCATCTAAAAATCAGCTTAGATGAAGAGTTGTGAATTTTTTAACCAATTCATTCTACCAAATATATAGAGGCACTACAAGTAAGTAATTATTAATACTTCAAAATATTTACTATTATACCGTTTACATTTATTCAAAATTAATTAATATATTTTGGAAATAAAAAAAGATATAACCTACTTAGTAACTATACTTAGTAGTCAATCAGATTAATTATTAAAATAAGCAAATATTATTAGCCCAATTTTAATATAAATAATTGAAGTACTTTTTAGGATGTGTTTTATGGAATCAGAAGAAAAATTTTATACAGTAAGAGGATATCAATTGTTAAACGAAAACAAAGAAATGATAACTCCAGCAATGGAGGATTATTTGGAGATGATCTATAGACATGGAGCTAAAGAAGGGTACATACGTATTAATATATTAGCAAAGCTTTTAAATGTAAAACCTTCTTCTGTAACAAAAATGATTCAAAAGCTTTCATTATTAGATATGGTTGATTATAAGAAATATGGAGTAGTAATATTAACTGAAAAAGGTAAAGAATTGGGTGCTTTTTTACTAAATAGACATAATATTATTGAAATCTTTTTAAATAATATGCAGGTAGATTCTTCACTTCAAGATGTTGAATTAATTGAGCATGATATAAATAAAAACATCTTAGAGAGTCTAGACCTATTAAATGAATTTTTTAAGGAATTTCCTAAGATAAAAGATGAGTTTTGTATATTTAAAGAAAAATATAAAAAAGTTTGACGAGGGTAACATTTTTAAATATCCTTTCATAGTTTATATTAACTGAAAAATTAGCCAAGGCTAAAACTTAATTGAGGAAAAACAATATAAACTAAAGGAAGTGCTAAAGATGGAAGTAAATACAGGAACAGCAGAAATAGGTAGAGTAGCCTATAAAAAAATCGGATTGATTCAGAAACTAAGAGGATTTTTAAAATATATTGGTCCAGCTTTTATTGTAAGTGTTGCGTATATTGATCCTGGTAATTTTGCGACAAATATAAGTGGGGGCTCTAAATTTAAGTATGAACTGATTTGGGTAATCTTATGTAGTAACCTTATGGCAATTTTTTTACAGACACTTTCTGCAAAACTAGGTATAGCAACAGGTTGCAGTTTGCCTGAGATGTGCAGCAAGGTATTCTCAAAAAAAGCAAATTGGACATTTTGGGTTATTGCAGAAATTGGAGCTATGGCAACAGATTTAGCTGAATTTTTGGGAGGAACCTTGGGATTACACCTACTTTTTAATATTCCTATGATATATGCTGCTTTTATAACTGGTATTTTTACATTTTTAATTGTATATATGGAGAAGTATGGTCAAAAAATTGTGGAAATTATTATTGCTACATTTGTAGCAGTAATAGGAGTTTCATATATATTTGAATTGTTTTTAGCTAAACCACAGTGGGGGCAAGTAGCAGTACATTCTGTAATGCCACAAATCTCAAGTGGAGATGCATTACTTATTGCAGTTGGAATGCTTGGAGCTACAGTTATGCCACATGTTATATATCTTCATTCACATCTAGTTCAGCATAGAAGAAAAGATTTTTCAGAGCAGGATAAAAAGCTACATCTAAAGATGGAAAAACTAGATATTGTATTAGCCATGAATATTGCATTTATAGTAAATGCAGCTATGGTTATAGTTTCAGCAGCTGTATTTTTTAATAATGGTATAGTAGTAGATACAATAGAACAAGCGCAAAATTCACTAAAGCCACTCCTTGGAGAATTATCAAGTGGAGCGTTTGGAATAGCACTAATCGCAGCAGGATTTTCTTCTTCTGCAGTTGGGACAATGGCAGGGCAGACTATTATGAAAGGTTTTGTAAATTTAAGTATACCAGTAAACTTAAGAAGAATAATAACAATGGCTCCAGCAATTATAATTATAGCACTAGGAGTTAATCCTATGAATGCACTTATTATAAGTCAAGTAGCATTGAGTTTTATATTACCATTTCCAATATTACAATTGCTTAAGATTACGAACAGACAAGATTTAATGGGGAGTTTAGTTAATAAAAAATCAGTTAAGAATATTGGAATGATTATTGCAGGGATTATTATAAGTTTGAATATAGTTCTTTTGTATTTAACAATATTTAAATAAAAAAATCAGAGGGTACACCTCTGATTTTTATTGCTTAATTGCTTCTTGTAATGTATGCCAAGCTAAAACAGCACATTTAACTCTTGCAGGCATATTTTGAATATTTTGAAATGCCAAGGCATCTTCTAATTCCATTAACTCATCTTCATTATTTATTTCACGTTTAATCATTCCAATAAATTTTTCAACTAACGCTAAAGCTTCTTCTTTGCTTTTACCTTTTAGTAAGTCAATCATTATTGAAGCAGAGGCTTGAGAAATCGCGCAGCCTGTTCCTGTAAAAGCAAGATCTTCAATAATATCTCCATTATATTTTACAGCTAAAGTGATTTCATCACCACAAGAAGGGTTGTGACCTTTTTCAGTGACATCTGGATTTAATAATTCTCTTTTATTTCGTTTAGAATTATTATGCTCCATAATAAGTTCAGTATAAAGTTTATTCATGTCCATACCCAAATAACCTCCTAGCATATTCGAGTGCCTCTATTAGTTTATCAATGTCAGCTTTTTCATTATATATAGATAAACTTATTCTAATTGTAGAATTAATACCTAAAAATCTTAGTAAGGGCTGAGCACAATGATTACCAGCTCTTACAGCAATGCCTTTAGAATCTAATATTGTAGCAATATCATGAGGATGTATACCATCAACTAGAAATGAAATTACAGCTATCTTCTTAGAAGCTTCTTTTGGTCCAATTATTTTAATATAAGGTAAGGCACTTAAGCGTTCTTGAGCATATTCTGTAAGCTCCTTGTCAGTTTCTTCTATATAATCATAGCCTAAATCCTCAACAAATTCTAAAGCTTTTGTTAAACCTAGAACTCCTTCTACATGTTGAGTTCCTGCTTCAAATTTATGAGGAACCTCATCAAAAGTAGTTTCTTGTTCATATACATACTCAACCATATCACCACCATACATGAATGGCGGCATTTCCTCAAGTAATTTTTTATCTGCACATAGGACACCTATACCCATTGGTGCAAATATCTTATGTGGCGAAAAGGAATAAAAATCAGGAGTTGATTTTGATAAATCTGTTCTAATATGGGGAAGTCCTTGAGCTCCATCTACCATTACTTTAGCATTTAATTCATGTGCTCTTTTTATAACCTTATCAACTGGATTAACAGTCCCTAGAACATTTGAAACTTGACCGATTGCTACGATTTTTGTTTTTTCAGTTAATTTATTTTTAATTTCTTCATCTGTAATTTCATAATCTTCATTTATATAAAGGTAATTTAGCTTAGCTTTTTTAACTTTTGCAACTTGTTGCCATGGTATTAGATTTGAGTGATGCTCAGTGATTGCAATAAGAACTTCATCACCTTCATTTACAAAGTTTAATCCATATGAGTAAGCAACAAGATTTATAGCTTCTGTGTTGTTTTTAGTAAAAATAACTTCATGAGAGGAAGGAAGGTTTAAAAATTTTTTGATTTTTTCTCTTCCTTCTTCATAAATCCTTGTGGATTCTATAGATATAGAGTAGGCTCCTCGATGAGGATTTGCATTTGCATTATTATAATATTCAGTTAGTGAATTAATAACACTATAGGGCTTTTGAGAAGTTGCAGCGGAATCAAGATATACTAAATTTTTATTGTTACTAAGTAATGGGAATTGAGTTTTTATGTTGCTATGCATTTTTTAACTTCCTTTCAATAGTAGAAATAATATCATCTCTAAAGTCCGCTGGTAACTTATTAATAAGTGGAGTAAAGTGAGCTAAAATAAGTAGCTTTCTACTTTCTTCAACTGATAAACCTCTACTCATTAAATAGAATAAAGTGCTCTCATCAATTTTTCCTGCTGAAGCAGCATGTTCCCCTTGTATATCATCTTCTCTAGATAGAAGTAGAGGAATCGAACTGTTCTTCACGTTAGGAGAAAGTAGCATAACATACTCCTCTTCCTTACCAACTGATTTTGATGAGCCTTTTCTAAAATCTAAAGTTCCTCTGAATATTTTTTTGCTTTTACCAAGTAAGGCACCTTTTGCATTAATTTCACTTTTAGTTTCCTTTCCCTTATGTATTATAGAGTAATTAACATCTATAATTTTTTCATCTTCTCCAAGGTAAAGAGAATCTAAATTTGATGTACCTTCATTTTCATTTAAGAAGGAATTGTAACTTGAAATTGAGTACTTACTCCCTAAATCTATAGAACTATAGTTAACTTCAGCATTTTCTCTAATTAATGAAAGTGCTGAGTTTAAGTTGATGCTGTTTTTATTAAGTTTTTGAATAACAAATACATTGATTTTTGAGTTTTTATTTGCAATTATTTTTATAAGTCCATTATGATAACCTAAAGATTCATCTAGGGAAGAGTAATTCAAAACTACTGTTGCTTCAGAATTCTCATCAGCTATTATTAAGTTGTTATCTATAATTGATTTATCACTATTATCAAATTCAAAGTTAATTATTATTGGTTCTGTAGTAGATTTTTTAATATTTAAGAAAAAACCTAAATTATAATTTTCATTTATTTCTTTAATTACTTCATTTGAGATACCAAAAGTTTCATTCTTCAGTTCTAAAAGCTCTGGTGTTTTTTTATGAGAGTAGATTAAATCATAGTTATTATTTTCTATATCACTATAATTTTTACTAAGCTTAAGAACTTCTGGAATTTCAATATCTTTTAGTGACAAGTTATTTATTCCAAGCCAACGAAACGTCTTTACTGGTATTTCATTTAAATTTTTTAATATTACTGACATAAATACCCCTCCTAACCTATGGCTCCTTCTAGTTCTAAATTAATTAAGTTATTCATTTCAACTGCGTATTCAAGAGGAAGTTCCTTTGATATAGGCTCTACAAATCCTCTTACAATCATTTTCTTCGCTTCATCCTCACTTAATCCTCTAGACATTAAATAGAAGATGGCATCATCAGATATTCTTCCAATTTTAGCTTCATGTCCGATATCAACCTCGTCATTTTCAATTTGAATAACTGGAATAGTATCAGATATAGACTCATTATCTAACATCAATGATTCACAAGAAACAGTTGATTTAGAATTTACTGCAGCAGGGGTAATTTTAACTACACCTCTATATGTTGCAATACCACCATTCTTTGAAATTGATTTAGAGTTAATAGTAGAAGTGGTATTTGGTGCAGCATGAACAACTTTAGTGCCTGTGTCTAAGTTTTGGCCTGAAGATGCAAAGGTTATACCAGTGAATTCTGAAGATGCACCTTCTCCTTTTAAAATACTCATAGGGTATAGCATTGATACTTTTGAACCAAAGGAACCTGATACCCACTCGATTTTACCATTTTTCTCTACAGAAGCTCTCTTAGTATTAAGATTCATCATATTTCGTGACCAATTTTCAATTGTGGAATACCTTAATGTAGCTCCTTCTTTAACAAATAGTTCTACACAACCTGCATGTAAATTTGTAACATTATATTTAGGAGCAGAGCAACCTTCAATAAAATGAAGTTTTGCACCTTTTTCTACTATAATTAATGTATGTTCAAATTGACCAGCACCAGGAGAATTTAATCTAAAGTAAGATTGAAGTGGAATCTCAACGTTTATTCCTTCAGGGACATAAACAAAAGAACCACCGGACCATACAGCTCCATGTAATGCGGCAAATTTATGATCTTGGGGAGGCACTAGTTTCATAAAGTATTTCTTAACGATATCTCCATGTTCTTTTAGTGCAGTTTCTATATCCGTATATATAACTCCTTGTTTAACTAGATCTTCTCTTATGCTATGGTAAACAACCTCAGAATCATACTGAGCCCCTACTCCGGCTAAGGAAGTTCTTTCTGCTTCTGGAATTCCAAGTAACTCAAAAGTATTCTTGATTTCGTCGGGAACCTCATCCCAAGTTCCTTTCATAGAAGTATCAGGCTTTACATATGCTACAATATTATTCATATCTAAATCACTAATATCAGGTCCCCAGGTTGGAACTTCAATTGAGTTATAAATATCTAAAGCCTTTAATCTAAAATCTCTCATCCAATCTGGATCCTCTTTTTCTTTAGAAATAGCTAAGATAACATCTTTTGTTAATCCTTTTTCAGTTTTATAGCTGAATTTATCTTCATTTTTAACATCATATATGCCTCTATCAACATCTTCAACGAAGGTCTTCTTCTTTTCCATATTTCTCACCTTACTTTTCTATAAGAGTCTTAAAACTACTAAAGCCATTTTCATTAATTTCAGTTATAAGTTCTTCTCCACCTGTTTTAACAATATTACCATCTATTAAAACATGGACAAAATCAGGCTTTAAGTGTTCTAAAATCTTAGTATTATGTGTAATTATTAAAATTGAGTTATTTTCATTCTTAAACATTGAAACACCTTCAGAAACAATTTTAACTGCATCAACATCTAAGCCAGAATCAGTTTCATCAAGTATTGCAAGCTTTGGTTCAAGTAATAGCATTTGAAGTATTTCATTTTTCTTCTTCTCTCCACCAGAGAATCCAACATTTAAATATCTTTCACTATATGATTCAGGGATTTTTAGAGAATTCATTTTATTTCTTAGCTTAAAGTTAAATGAAAATGGGCTTATATTCTTATCTTCAATTGAACCTTTTGCAGTTCTAATGAAGTTTTCAACAGTTATCCCGGGAACAGCTTCTGGGCTTTGAAAAGATAAAAATATACCTCTTTTTGCTCTTTCATTAACCTTTAATTCAGTTATATTTTCACCTTCAAAAACAATGGATCCCTCGGACACTTCATATTTTGGGTGTCCCATAATGGTATAGGCTAAGGTTGATTTTCCAGCACCATTAGGTCCCATTATTACATGGACTTCTCCTTTATTTATTGAAAGATTAAGAGACTTTAAAATTTCTCTATCTTGAACTTTTGTACTTAAAGAATTTATTGTTATTAAGTTTTCTTTCATAAAAACACCTCTTAATTCCGATTAATTTACTCTGATTTAATTTTATATTATCACCCATAACTTTCTAAGTCAAGATATTAATAGTTGAAGTGGAGCTATAGGGTTTTTTATAGGAAACTTAACTTATACTTGTTTGAAAATGGCCACTTCTGGACATTTTCAGGCATGAATAAGTTAATAGTTGAACTTAAAACTCGATATCAGTTTTATTGTAAAAATCTAAGTTTACATAATTTTAAGAGATTAGTACGTAAAAATTTGGTATATTATATATAGACGCAGTATTTAGTAGGAGGAATAGTAATGAAAGATCATGCATTAATTTTAGAAGGCGGAGGTATGAGAGGAGTATATACAGCTGGTGTTCTAGAATATTTTTTAGAAAAAGAGATAAGATTTCCATATGTTATTGGAGTATCTGCCGGTGCTAGCTATGCTTTTTCTTATATTTCTGGGCAGAAAGGTAGAAACAAAAGGATTTTTGCAGATTACATCAGGGATAAAAGATATTTAAGTTTAAGAAATTACTTAAAAGAAGGTTCACTTTTTGGAATGAACTTTATATATGATGTACTTCCAAATGAATTAGAAATATTTGATTATAAATCTTTTAGAGAAAACGAAGCTACATTTTATATTGGGGTTACTGACGTTGAAACAGGAGAAGCAAACTATTATGAAAAAAATGAAGCAAATGACCCAAATTTGATTGTAAGAGCTTCTTCGTCACTTCCAATAATTTCACCAATAGTCCATTATGAGGATAGACTATATTTAGATGGTGCATTAGCAGATCCACTTCCAATTGAGAAGGCAATTAAAGATGGTTATGATAAGTTTGTTGTTGTATTAACAAGAAATGCAGGATATAGAAAGCCAAGTTCAAAGGTATCTTTATTTGTTAGGCAAAAATATAGAAGATATCCTAATCTATTAAAAGCTTTAGAGGGTAGAAGTGAAGTATATAACAGGCAATTAGAATTAATAGAGAAACTTGAAAAAGAAGGTAAAGCCATAGTTATAAGGCCAAGTGAAAAACTTCAAGTAGAGAGAATGACAAAGAATAGAGAAAAGCTAGTTAGCTTATATAAGTTAGGCTATGAGGATTGTAAAAAAATTCTATAATTGTTAAGTCTCCTGAATAATTTAGAAAAATATGGACATAATCACTTATAGAGGTGAGATTATGTTTAATAAGAAAAAAATTATTCCATTAGTGGTAACAGCAATTATATTTTTAATAGGAGTTTTTGTTATTAGTTATACTATTGCTTCAAAATATATAGAAATTACAAATGCAGCAGAAAAAGAAAAGATTGATAATAAAAAACTTGCAGATGCTAGAAATAATATTTTAGGTGATGATGTTGAAATCATATTAAAGGATAAAGATAAAGTTAAAGAATCACTTTCATTAAAAGAATACAAGAGTAAAAATAATATAGAAGGTGACTTGAATAGAGAAGCATTACTTCAAGATCTTAAGAAGGATAATTATACACTAGAAACAGAAAAAGATGAACAAATGGTGTTTAATAAGATAAGTGATTCAAAGCTTACACCTAACAAGTATTATCTAGGAGAAAAGGATGGATATTTTGCCATTTACAAGGCTGATGCAAATGGAAATCCTACCATTGAAGATGAAAAACAAGATGTGTTTAGAGATTACAAAAAAGTCTCTCAATTAAATGAGCTAGATAAGAATAAGATTACAAGCTTTGTATTTTCTTTTAGTACAAAAGATGAAGCTGAAGAAAAATTAAGTGAGTTTATTTCATAGAATAAATATAAAAGGAAAACCATTAATACGGTTTTCCTATTTTTATTAATAAAGGAATTTCATAATTGAAAAACCTCATAATAAATGCTAAAGTATAATTTAGGTTTATATTGAGGTGATTATAATGTATGAATACATAAAAGGAATTTATAAAGGTTTTAATAAAGAATACATAATTATTGATAATGGTGGAATAGGTTATAAGATATATACTTCAGGAACAACAATTGCGAAACTTCCTAAAATTGAGGATGAGGTATTAATATATATTCAACAAATTGTTAGAGAAGATTTTATTGGGTTATATGGCTTTATAACTAGAGAAGAATTAGAAATGTTTAATATTTTACTGACAATAAATGGTGTAGGTGCTAAAGCTGCATTATCACTACTTTCAATCAGCTCGGTTAATAATTTGAAATATGCTATTATGACAGAGGATGAGAAGCATATTGTTAGAGCACCTGGAATTGGGAAGAAAACGGCACAAAGAATTATATTGGAACTTAAGGATAAGTTGAAATCAGACGAGTTAATTGAAAAAGAAGCAGATATATCAATAAATGATGATTATGCTAATAATATTAATGAAGCGCTTACAGCATTAGTTGCTTTAGGGTATAGTGAAAAAGAAGCAAAAGGAGCAATTTCTTTAGTAAATAAGGAACAAACAATTGAAAATATTATTAAAGATTGTTTAAGAAATCTAATGAGATAGGGGGATTACTATGGAGGATAGGATTATTACTACATCTAAAATTGAAGAGGATGTTCAATCAGAGTATAGTTTGAGACCCCAGAGGATTAGTGAATATATAGGACAAGAAAAAGTAAAGGAAAAAATGAATATTTTCATAAAGGCTGCTAAAAAAAGAAGGGAGTCTTTAGACCACGTTCTTTTATATGGTCCACCAGGGCTAGGTAAAACAACTCTTGCTAATATAATTGCTAAAGAAATGGGTGGGGAATTAAAGATAACTTCAGGTCCAGCAATTGAAAGAGCAGGTGATTTAGCAGCAATACTAACGTCTTTAAATGAGTATGATGTTTTATTTATTGATGAAATACATAGATTGAATAGAAGCGTTGAAGAGATACTTTATCCTGCAATGGAAGATTATGCTTTGGATATTGTAATAGGTAAGGGGGCAGCAGCAAAGTCAATAAGGCTTGATTTGCCTAAATTTACATTGTTAGGTGCCACAACGAGAATTGGTATGCTTTCAGCTCCATTAAGAGATAGATTTGGAGTTTTAGCGGCAATGGAGTATTATACCAATGAGGAACTAAAGGAGATTGTAATTAGAAGTGCTGATATTCTTGGATGTAATATAGATTATGATGCTGCATTTGAGATAGCTAGACGTTCAAGAGGAACACCTAGAATTGCAAATAGATTACTGAAAAGAGTAAGAGATTTTTCTGAAGTTAAGGAACATAACATAATTAATCTTCAAGATGCAAAGGAAGCTCTAGAACTTTTAGAAGTTGACGGAGAGGGCTTTGATAGAGTGGACAACAAGATTTTAGAAGCTATAATAGATAACTTTAATGGAGGGCCAGTTGGAATTGAAACTCTATCTTATTTTGTTGGGGAAGAATTAGGTACAATTGAGGATGTTTATGAACCATATCTATTACAAAGAGGATTTATAATTAGAACTCCTAGAGGTAGAATGGCAACAGATAAAAGTTATAAACATTTAGGAAGAAAAAAGATTGATAATACAATGGACAATCAAACAAAATTTTTTGACTAGAGAAGGTGTAGTTTTAGATGAAAGTAGAAGATTTTAAATTTGATCTACCTGAGGAGTTGATTGCTCAACATCCTCTTGAAGATAGAACAAGTTCAAGACTTATGGTTTTAGGTAAAAATAGTAATGATTTAAATCATAAGCATTTTTATGATGTTATCGAGTATTTTGAGCCAGGTGATACATTGGTTCTAAACAATACAAGAGTTATTCCAGCTAGATTAATAGGTGAAAAAGAAGAGACTGGTGGTAAAATAGAGCTCCTACTACTTAAGAGAGTTGGGGATGATCTGTGGGAATGCTTGTCAAAACCAGGTAAGAAAGCAAAACCAAAAGCTAGATTTTCTTTTGGTGAAGGTAAATTAATTGGAGAGATTCAAGAAGTTTTGGATAATGGTAACAGAATCGTTAAGTTCTATTATGAAGGATTATTCGAAAATGTTTTAGATGAACTTGGGCAGATGCCATTACCACCATATATACATGAAACACTTCAAGATAAAGAAAGATATCAAACAGTTTATTCAAAAGAAAAAGGTTCTGCTGCAGCTCCAACTGCAGGGCTACATTTTACACAAGAGCTTTTAGACAAAATTAAAAGTAATGGTGTAAATATAGTTTATTTAACACTCCATGTTGGGCTCGGAACTTTTAGACCAGTAAAAGTTGAAAATATTGAAGAACACGATATGCATTCGGAATTTTATATGATTTCAAAAGAAACTGCAGATATAATAAATGAAACAAAAAAAAGAGGAAATAAGGTTATTGCAGTTGGAACAACATCTACAAGAACTCTAGAGACTATCGGGGATGAAAATGGCATGGTAAAGGAAGCTTCAGGCTGGACTAATATATTTATATATCCAGGATATAAGTATAAAGTTGTTGATGCATTAATTACTAATTTCCACTTGCCAGAATCAACACTAATTATGTTGGTTTCAGCTCTTGCAGGGCAAGAAAAGGTTCTAAATGCATATAAGGAAGCAGTAAAAGAAAAATATAGATTCTTTTCCTTTGGAGACGCAATGCTTATTATATAATTTTGAAGGGAGAAAAGTTTGTGGTTAAAAGATATACTTTAATTAAGAAAGATGGAAAAGCAAGAAGAGGTAGATTTGAGACTCCACATGGAGTTATTGAGACTCCTGTTTTTATGAATGTAGGTACATTAGCTGCAATTAAAGGGGCAGTTTCTTCAATGGACTTAAAGGAAATTGGATGTCAAGTAGAGTTATCTAATACATACCATTTGCATTTAAGACCAAGTGATAAAGTGGTTAAACAATTGGGTGGTTTACATAAGTTCATGAACTGGGATAGACCAATATTAACAGACTCAGGCGGATTTCAAGTTTTTTCATTAGCATCTATGAGAAAAATAAAAGAAGAAGGTGTTTATTTTAACTCTCACTTAGATGGAAGAAAAATATTTATGGGTCCTGAAGAAAGTATGCAGATACAAAGTAATTTAGCATCTACAATAGCTATGGCATTTGATGAATGTGTTGAAAATCCAGCACCAAGAGAATATGTTGAGAAATCTGTAGAACGTACTACTAGATGGCTTGAAAGATGTAAAGCTGAAATGGATAGACTTAACTCACTTGATGATACTATAAATAAGGAACAAATGCTTTTCGGTATAAATCAAGGGGGAGTTTATGATGATATTAGAATAGAACATGCAAAAACTATCAGTAAAATGGATTTAGATGGTTATGCAATCGGTGGTCTTGCTGTTGGAGAAACTCATGAAGAGATGTATAGAATCATAGACGCAGTCGTGCCACATCTTCCTGAAGATAAACCAATATATTTAATGGGAGTTGGACTTCCAAGTAACATCTTAGAAGCAGTTGAAAGAGGAGTAGACTTTTTTGATTGTGTATTACCAGCAAGAAATGGAAGACATGGCCATGTGTTTACTGAATACGGTAAGATTAACTTAATGAATGCTAAATTTGAATTAGATGAAAAACCAATAGATGAAGGCTGTGAATGTCCAACTTGTAAGAACTATACAAGAGCATATATTAGACACTTATTTAAGGCAAAGGAAATGCTAGCAATGAGATTATGTGTTCTACATAATTTATATTTTTATAATAAACTAATGGAAGATATAAGAGCAGCTATTGATGGAGATTACTTTGCAGAGTTTAAAAAGGAAAAGTTAGAAAAATGGGGCGGAAGAGCTTAGGAAAGGAGAGATAATATGCCAGGTGGTTTAATGCAAATACTAACATTAGTTATAATTTGCGTTGCATTTTATGGATTCTTACTATTACCAGAAAGAAAAAGAAGAAAAAGTTATAATGAAATGTTAGATTCACTTAAAATAGGTGATAAAGTTATGACTAGAGGTGGAATAATAGGAAACATAACTCAATTAGATGAAGAAACCTTAATTTTAGAGATAGAGCCAGATGCAATTAAGATAACAATAGCAAAACAGGGAATATCAACAAGAATAAATCAAGAAACTGAAATGTAATAACTATGCCCCCTATGTTCATATATTTATAATGAATAAGGGTTTAAATGCGAGACAAAAATAAATTTTTTGAAAACATGAGAAGTCGTTTTTAAGAATTAAAGTATTTATGTTGAACTAAACCCTAAATAGAAGGGGGTGTGGTAATGAATTTAGAGGTTGTAAAGAATTCAGGCAGGGGACTTATTAGAGCATTGTTATTAACCATATTTCTACTTATGGTGCTTGCTTTGACTATGAACTTCTTGGATTTATCTCAAAAAAATTTATATGTTACTTACATAATAATAACATGTGTAAGTATAGTCTTTGGCGGAGTATACGGAGCTAGAAAAAATCAGTCAAAAGGATGGCTAGTGGGACTTTTTGTTGCAATACTATATTATGTTTTTATAGGGATTGTATCAGCGATAGCTAAAGGAAAAGTAGAATTTGTATCTTTTGACGTATATAGACTATTTTTTGCCATGGCAATAGGTATATTATCTGGCATGCTTGGAATAAATATATAAAAATTCTTTATAATGCAATTAAAATGTGTTATAATCAACTAGTAATTGTATCGGAATGGAGGCGTACGACGTGAAACATATTAAAACAATTAATAGTTCAAACTTAAAGAATAGCTTATGCAAACCAGGCTGTAAGGAATGTGCAAATTCATGCCAATCAGCATGTAAGACTTCTTGTACAGTTGCTAACTTAGCTTGTGAAAACTAATAAAACAAAGTAGGTGGCAGTAACTTAGTTACTGCCATATTTCAGTAAGGAGGAAAAAAATTGAGTTTGATTCATAAATTTACTCAAGATGGCGAATATTATTTAATAGATGTTAATTCAGGTAGTCTTCATATTATAGACAAGCTGATTTACGATTTGTTAATTGATGTAGATAAATTAGCCCCAGTAGAAGAGGTTATAGCAAAGTTCCAGGGGACATATTCAGAAGAAGAAATAAGAGAGGCATATGAGGACTTGGAAGAATTAGTTAAAGAAGAGCTTCTTTATACTAAGGATTACTATGAAGATATTGCTTTAAAAGATGATCAAGATGACTATATAAAAGCTCTATGTTTAAATGTAGTTCATGATTGTAACTTAAAATGTAAATATTGCTTTGCTGAAGAAGGTGAATATAAAGGGCATAGAAAACCTATGAGTCCTGAAATTGGTAAGAAGGCAATTGACTTTGTTATTAAGAAATCTGGACCAAGAAAAAATATAGAAGTAGATTTATTTGGCGGAGAGCCGCTGATGGTATTTGATACAATAAAAGAAATTGTAGATTATGCTAGAGAACAAGAAAAAATATTTAATAAAAATATCAGATTCACTATGACTACAAACGCTACTTTATTAAATGATGAAATTATGGAATATTTGGATAAAAATATGGGGAACATAATATTATCAATTGATGGTAGAGAAGAAGTAAATGATGCGGTAAGAATAAGGAAAGATGGATCTGGAAGTTATTCAAGAATATTACCAAAGATAAAAGAAATGGTAGATAGAAGAGATAAGTCAAAACAATATTATGTAAGGGGTACCTTTACTAGAAATAATACTGATTTCTTTAATGACGTTATGTCACTTGTAAATGAAGGTTTTAGAGAAATTTCCGTTGAGCCAGTAGTTTTACCTGATGATAATTTACTTTCATTAAGAAGAGAAGACTTATCTAAGATATTTGAACAATATGACCTTTTATATAAAGAGATGCTTAGAAGACACAATGAAGGAGATTCATTTAAATTCTATCACTTTAATATAGATTTAAATGGCGGACCATGCGTATACAAGAGAATCTCTGGATGTGGTGCAGGATTTGAATATGTAGCAATTACTCCTGATGGAGAAGTTTATCCTTGTCATCAATTTGTAGGAAATAAAGATTTCTTACTAGGAAATATAGAAGATGGGGATTTAGACACTAAACTAGCATCAGAATTTAAAAAAGCAAATATATATAGAAAACCTGTATGTAAAAATTGCTGGGCTAGATTCTATTGCAGCGGAGGTTGTCAAGCAAATAACTTTAATTTCAATGGAGATATACATGTTCCTTATGAAATTGGTTGTGAGATGCAAAAGAAGAGAATTGAATGTGCTATAGCATTAAAAGCAATGACTTCAAAAGTTTAAATGGGATTTATTGACATGAAGCTCTCTATAGAAATATAATTATATTATGTATAATACGACGGTATTATGAAAAAAACTGAGGGGGAGAAAAATGAAAACAAAAGGTAGAAATACAATATTATTTATATTGCTTGTTGGTTTTATATTTTTATTTACCTATATAGGATTTTTTGGTGCGAAAATTTTTGGTTGGGAATATAAAAGTTTTGATAAGGCTATAACTAAAGGCTTAGATTTGCAAGGCGGAGTTTCCGTATTAATGGAAATGCAAGAAGATAAGGTTTCTGCTGATGACAGAGATAAGACAAAAGAGATGTTATCCTTAAGAGTTAATAAGGTTGGAGTATCTGAAACAGTTGTTACAACTGAAGGGGAAAAGAGAATCAGAATAGATATTCCAGGTCAGTATGATTCTAAGACAATAGTTGATAGTTTAAATAAAACAGGAGAATTAAAATTTATAGCTCCAAACCAATCAAAAGACGTAATCCTTACAGGTAAAGATGTGAAAAAAGCTACAGTATATACAGATCAACAAAATGCAAATCAACCTGTAATTGGGCTAGAACTTAATGAGGAAGGTAAACAGAAGTTTGCCGATGCAACACAAAAATACTTAGGTCAACAAATATCTATTTATATGGATGATCAATTATTAACAAGTCCAACAGTTCAAAGTGTTATTTCTAATGGGGAAGCACAAATTACTGGTAATAAAAGCTTTGAAGAAGCTAAAAAAACAGCAGGTATTATAAATGCTGGAGCACTTCCAGTTCCAGTTAAAGTAGCATCAGTTAAGACTGTTGGGGCACAATTAGGGGCCACAGCACTACCTAATGCAATAAAGGCTGCTTTTATTGGATTTGCATTAGTATTTCTACTAATGGTTTTATATTATAGAGTTCCAGGGTTCTTAGCATGTATAGCATTGGTATTATATGCATCATTAGTTTTGACATGTTTTGCGGGGCTTAATGCGACCTTAACCTTGCCGGGTATAGCAGGTTTCTTGTTAACGGTAGGTATGGCAGTTGATGCTAATGTACTTATATTTGAAAGAATAAGAGAAGAGCTTAAAAAAGGTAAATCTATAAAGAGTTCAATCAATGAAGGTTTCAAACATGCTATGTCATCAATAATTGACTCAAACATAACAACATCAATAGCAGCACTAGTACTATACTTCTTAGGTTCAGGAGCTGTAAAAGGCTTTGCTACTACACTATTAATCGGTATTTTAGTATCTATGTTTACAGCTATATTTGTAACAAGAGCGCTAGTTAACCTTGCGGCAAATATGGGGCTTCTAAGTAAACTATGGTGCTTCAGAGTTAAGAGGGGGGAGTAGTAGTATGCTTAAGATAATAGAAAAAACTAAAATTTGGTTTACAATATCATTAATAATAATGCTAATTGGTGCAGGATTCATGATATATAGAGGTGGACTTAACCTTGGGTTAGACTTTAAAGGTGGTACACAAGTAGATATTAAAATGCCTAAGGATTTCAATAAAGGTGATGTAGATACAATAGTTAAAAAATATGCTGAAGATGCTGTTACAAATACAGTTTCTGAAACTGTAGATGGCTCAACTAACGAAGTTCAAATAGAGATAAAATCTAAGAGTTTAGACTCAACTAAAGTTTCTGACATGTTTAAAGAGTTATCAGAAAAGTATTCTTTAAAACAAGATGCGCTTGTTTCGCATGATGAAATAGGACCTTCAATTGGAAATGAACTTACAAGTAGTGCTATAAAAGCATTAGCAGTTGCAGTTATTGCGATGCTAATTTATATAGCAATTAGATTTGAATTTAAATTTGGATTAGCGGCCATAATAGCTTTATTTCATGATATTTTAATAACTTTATCAATATATGCAATTTTTAATATTCCTGTAAATTCGCCATTTATTGCAGCTATTCTAACAATTATAGGATACTCTATAAATGATACAATAGTAATATTTGATAGAATCAGAGAAAATCAAAAGAGTATGAGAAGAAATACTCCAATTGAAATTGCAGATCATAGTTTAACACAAACATTCACAAGATCGCTTAATACTACATTAACTACATTATTAACTACTACTGCAGTTAATGTGTTTGTACCATCTGTTAGAGAATTTGCATTCCCACTAGTAGTAGGTATGGCATGTGGAGCATATTCTTCAATATTTATTGCTAGCCCAGTTTGGGTAATGCTAAAAAACAGAACTTCAAAATAAAATTTTAGAGTGTAAAATTCCATGAGTATTTTATAATTAAAGTTTATTTATAGTTAAATGTAATTATATTATAAGAATTAGAAAGATGGATTACTCTTATAATATTTAGCTAGGGTGGTGAAATGTATTTTGATGCTATCTACTAAAATATGCATTCAAAGTACTTTTTATCCATCCTTATTTATTTTTTGACAAATATTACGAATAATATATAGAGAGAAGTTACAATTAATACTTTGTTTACCCATATTATTTAGGGGTATCTTTAAATTTTATAAAAATATTTGTAAAAACTCGTAATATAATTTATAATATAGTTGTTTTCTATGAATACGGAGGAATTTTAAAATGAGCAAGCAGTGGGAGAAGATATACCGCCCAAACTATATATCTGGTTATAATCCTTTTATAATTAAAAATATGAATAGAGCCATTGAAAGAGTGGTTGATGCAATAAATTCACGTAAAAAGATACTTGTATATGGTTTATGCGACGTTGACGGTATATGTGCATTATCTTCACTAATTCTTTTATTGAAATATTTAAATGCAGACGTAGAGTATATCATAGAAGATTATTCACATACAAATCATTTGATTCAAGAAGCGGATATCAAAAATAGAATTCACTTTTTGGGAGCTGATCTTCTTATTACTGTAGGTTGTAGATTTAAAGGCAATAGAGAAGTTGAACTTAGCAAGGCATTAGGAATAGAAACTATAATAATGGAAAATTCTAAATCTAATGGTATACATAATACAATTTATATAAATCCTAATCAAACAGGATGTTCATACAGATACAAAAATTTGTCAAATTCAGCATTAACATTTAAATTGATGCAAGCTATTGGAATATATTATAATATGAATAGTATTAATAGATATTTGGATTTGATTTTTCTAGGTAGTGTATTTAAGAAATGTGAAAAGCAAGGTGAGAACAAAGTATTCTTGAGTGAAGGGTTTAATTATTTAAGAGAAACAAATAACTATGGACTTAGAGCCATATTTAAGTATCTTAAAATTGAGTCCATTATGGATGAGGATATAGATGGCATAATTAATTTACTTACACCAATTAATAATTCAGTTAGTGTGATGGATACAGCAAAAATAATTGTTGAACTACTTACAACGTCTGATATGGATAGAGCAGAACAAATTGTTAAATACTTAAATTTTGAAAGAAAAAAAACAAATATTTTTATATAAGAAAATCTCATAGGGGGAATTTAATAATGGATTTAAAAGAAAAGGTAAGGATAATCGATAATTTTCCTAAGGAAGGAATTAGTTTTAAGGATATAACTACTCTAATTGAAGATGGAGAAAGTTTTAAATATGCTATCAATGAAATAGTAGATTATTTAAAAGATAAAAAAATAGATTTAATTGTAGGACCAGAGGCAAGAGGTTTTATTTTTGGAGTGCCAGTTGCGTATGCGTTAGGAATTGGATTTATACCAGTTAGAAAGCCTGGAAAACTTCCATGGGATACTGTAAAGGTAGAATATGATCTAGAGTATGGAAAAGATGCATTAGAGATTCATAAGGACTCAATTAAGCCAGGTCAAAGAGTAGCTATTGTTGATGATTTACTAGCTACTGGAGGTACAATTGCAGCAGTTGCTAAGTTAGTAGAACAAGCTGGTGGAGAAGTTGTTACTTTAAACTTTTTAATAGAATTAGAAGAATTAAGAGGTAGAGATAAATTAAAAGGATATGATATTCAAAGCCTTTTAAAATATGATGTCTAATTTTCTTGAAAAACAAAATTCAATATTATATAATTATAGATAAATATGGCTGGTATATATACCAGCCTTTAAATTTAATTCTAATTTTTAGAGGAGAGTAATCCAAATGCTAACGGATTTAATGGAGAAAATAAGTTTAAATTGCAATAATATAGATCTAGAACTAGTTAAAAAAGCGTATAATCTTGCATCAGAAGCCCATTCTAAGCAAAAAAGAGAATCTGGTGAACCATATATTATTCATCCATTAGATGTGGCTTCTATTCTAGCTGAGTTAGGCATGGATACTAATACAATAGTAGCAGGATTACTTCATGATGTTATTGAAGATACCGAATATAATTATTCAGATTTAGAGAGAATGTTTAATAAGGAAGTTGCTGATCTAGTTGAGGGCGTTACTAAGCTTGGTAAAATTAAATATAAATCAAAAGAAGAACAACAAGCTGACAATGTGAGAAAAATGCTACTAGCGATGGCAAATGATATTAGAGTTATAATAATTAAGCTTGCTGATAGGCTTCATAATATGAGAACGCTTAAATTTATGCCTGAGGAAAAACAAAAAGAAAAGGCTAAAGAAACTTTAGATATTTATGCACCGCTTGCACATAGATTAGGTATTTCTAAGATAAAGTGGGAACTTGAAGATCTTTCTTTTAGATATTTACATCAACAAGAGTATTATGACTTAGTAAATCAAATTGCAGAAAAAAGAAAGGAAAGGGAAGCTTATATTTCTCAAATAATGGATGAAATTGAGGGGAAGCTTTCTAGTTCAGGAATTGATTCTGATATTGATGGAAGACCTAAACATTTTTACAGTATCTATAGAAAGATGGTTAATAAGAATAAGAATATAGAACAAATATTTGACTTAACTGCTATAAGAATCTTAGTTAATTCAGTAAAAGACTGTTATGCAGCACTAGGAATAGTACATACGATTTATAAACCAATACCAGGAAGATTCAAAGACTACATAGCTATGCCAAAACCTAATATGTATCAATCATTGCATACAACTGTTATAGGGCACTTAGGAAAGACTTTCGAGATACAAATTAGAACATTTGAGATGCATAAAACTGCAGAATATGGTATAGCCGCGCATTGGAAGTATAAAGAAGGAGAAGCGTCAAAAGGTGATAGTTTTGAACAAAAATTGTCTTGGCTTAGAGATATGCTTGAGTGGGGAAAAGAGACCTCAGATGCTCAAGAATTTATGGAAGGCTTTAAAATAGATTTGTTTTCAGATGAAATCTTTGTTTTTACCCCTAAAGGAGTAGTTATTAATTTACCTGCAAATGCAACTCCAATTGATTTTGCTTATAAGATACATACGGATGTTGGAAACAGATGTGTTGGAGCAAAAGTTAATGGAAAAATGGTACCACTTGACTACAATTTGAAAACGGGACAAATAGTTGAAATCATGACCAGTTCTGCTCCAAAAGGGCCTAATATAGATTGGCTTGGTATGGTAAAAAGTAATCAAGCTAAGAGTAAAATAAAACAATGGTTTAAAAGAGCTCAAAGAGACGATAATGTTCTAAAAGGAAAAGAATTAATTGAAAGAGAAGCTAAAAAGCAATCTTTAGTATTTTCTGAACTTGCAAAAGGTGAGTTATTTGAAAAATTACTTAGGAGATATAATTTACATTCACAAGAGGATATATATGCAGCAGTAGGTAATGGAATTATGTCAGCTTCCGTAGTATTTGCGCGATTAAAGGAAGAAGAACATGATGAAAAAGTTATTTTAGAAAATATCAATAAAAATATTGAGGATAATGCAAATAGAACTGAAAAAGTTCATGAAAATGATAAGGCTTATGGTGTTACAGTTAAAGGATTAAGCAATCTTATGATAAGATTTGCAAGATGCTGTAATCCAGTTCCTGGAGATGATATCATTGGATATGTAACAAAAGGTAGGGGTGTTTCTGTTCATAGAAAAGACTGTTCTAATGTTCTTGAATTAAAGGATAGTGAAGAAACTAGAATAGTGGATGTAAGTTGGGGAACATCAAAAGGTAAATCATATACTGCAGAAATTCAGGTTGAAGCTGAAGATAGAATGGGAATTTTAGCAGAGGTAATGATAATTCTAAGTGAATCTAAAATAAAAGTAAATGCTGTGAATGCTAAATCTTTAAAAGGAAATCTATCCTTGGTTAATATTAAGGTAAGTATAGACAGTATAGATCAACTAAAAGAGTTAATGAGGAAAATTAGAAAACTAAAAGGTGTTTTAGACGTATATAGAATGAATAATTAAAGGATGTTTAGTGAATGAGAGCTGTAGTGCAAAGAGTAAAAAGAAGTAGTGTTAAGGTTGATGGAAGAACAATTGGAGAAATAGGTGCAGGCTTAAATGTATTAATTGGTATTACAAAAGGTGATACTGACGAAGATATTAAATACATTAGAGATAAGGTTATTAACTTAAGAGTATTTTCAGATAGCGATGATAAAATGAATCTTTCTTTAAAAGATGTTAATGGAGAAATACTTATAATATCACAATTTACCTTATACGGAGATTGTAGAAAAGGTAGGAGACCAAGCTTTATAAATGCACTTGGTGGAGAAGAAGCTATTGGCATTTATGAAAAAGTTGTTGAGGCCTTTAAAGAAGAGGGAATAAGAGTTGAAACTGGAGAATTTGGAGCAGATATGGAAGTTGAAATAATTAATGATGGCCCTGTAACTCTGCTATTAGAAAGTAAAAAGGATTTTTAGGAGGAAGTTTATGATAATTAAAACTATCCCAGTAGGCGATATACAAGAAAATTGTTATATAGTTATGGATGAAAAAACAAAGGAAGCTTTTGTAGTGGATCCAGGGGATCAGGGTGATTATTTAGCTGATATAATTAATAAACTTGGAGCTAAATTAAAGTTTATATTATTAACCCATGGTCACTTTGACCACGTAGGTGCTGTTTCTGAACTAAAAAGTACGTTTAAAGTTCCTCATTTTATTAATGAGGATGAAAAAGTTTATATGCAAGGATCATCCTACGTATTTGGTAAAATACCAGAAGCAGAAAGATATCTAAAAGATGGAGAAGAAATAGATTTTTCAGGACATAAAATTAAGTGTATACATACACCTGGACATAGCGCAGGAGGAATGTGTTTTCTTTTAGATGGTGAACATCTTTTTGCAGGAGATACCTTATTTTACCTAAGTGTAGGAAGATCAGATTTTGAAGGTGGGGATATGGATACATTAGTAGATAGCATTAGAACAAAACTATTTATACTTAATGATAATACTATTGTTTACCCAGGACACGGCCCAAAGACTTCTATTATGACTGAAAAAAGAGGAAACCCTTTTGCTAGATAAAGGAGAGAAAATGACACTAAATATAACACTATCAGATGAAAATCTAAGATATGACGTATATCAAATGTTTAATATATTTTTCCCGTTAGAGGATATTAAAATAAATAGAGCGGATGACTTTGATTATAAGATTACAAGTGAAGAATCAAAACTTGTAATTGAGTATGATCAAATATGTAGAGAGGTTGCTTTAGAAGAAGATAGAAAAGATTCAGTTAAAAGAGAGTTATTTAAATTATTAAGCGAATTAACTAAGGATTATTATCCTTGGGGAACTTTAATAGGAATAAGACCAAGCAAAATAGCACTTTCTTTATTGAATGAAGGGAAATCTAAAGCAGAAATACGTAGATATTTTAAAGATAAATATCTTACATCTGAGGAAAAAAGTGATCTATGCATAGAAATTGCAGAGAGAGAAAAAGGATTTGTAGATGTTAAAAAGGAAAAAATAAGTATTTATATTGGAATGGCTTTTTGTCCAACTAGATGCTTATATTGTTCTTTTGCTTCTAATCCGATAGCTGGAGCAAAAAAACAAGTGGAACCATATATTACAGCAATTAAAAAAGAAATTGATGCTATGAGTCAATATATTTCAAATAAGAAACTAGAAGTTAATACGGTCTATTTTGGCGGTGGGACGCCTACGGCAGTTGATAATGAAGAATTTGAAGGATTAATGGCTGAAATTTATAATAGGTTAATCGAACCTTTTAACCCAATTGAATTTACTGTGGAATGCGGAAGACCTGATTCAATAACGGAAGAAAAACTTGGGACTATGAAAAAGTATAGAGTCGATAGAATTAGTATAAATCCTCAATCAATGAATAATGTAACACTTAAGAATATAGGTAGAGGACATACAAAGGAACAGGTTATTAATAAGTTTAACTTGGCGAGAAGTTTGGGCTTTGATAATATAAATATGGATATAATAGTAGGACTTCCTGGTGAAGGTATTGAAGAAGTAAATAACACATTTATAGATATACTTAAATTAAAACCAGAATCCTTAACTGTTCATGGAATGTCAATTAAAAGAGCTTCTAGGTTACATGAAGAGCTTATACTCGGGAAAAAGCTATATAGACCTACTCAAAATGAGCTAAATAAAATGTATGAAAAAACTAGAGAATTAGCAATTGAGTTAAAGATGGAACCTTATTATATGTATAGACAAAAGAATATGGTTGGTAACATGGAGAATGTAGGATACTCCTTAAATAATAAGGAATGCATATATAATATGCTAATGATAGAAGATACAGAAACTATAATAGCAATTGGTGCTGATGCTGTATCAAAAGTAGTTTTTCATAATGAAAATAGGATTGAAAGATTCGGTAACGTCAAAGATGTTAAAGAATATGTAAATAGAATTGATGAAATGATACAAGGGAAAATAGATCTACTAAATACTTTGTATGAATAAGGGAGGAAGGTTAATGGATAAAATACAAGCTCCGAAAGGGACAAAAGATATGCTTCCTAAGGATGCATATAAGTGGCATTATGTAGAAAATAAGTTTAGAGAGCTTTCAAAAGAATATGGAATAAGGGAAATTAGAACTCCTATATTTGAGCACACAGAACTTTTTAAAAGAGGAGTTGGAGAAACTACAGATGTTGTTCAAAAGGAAATGTATACATTCTTAGATAAAGGTGAAAGAAGTATAACTTTAAAGCCTGAAGGTACAGCTCCTTCTGTAAGAGCATTTATTGAAAATTCATTATTTAATGATGCTCAACCTACTAAGTTATATTATTTTACTCCATGTTTTAGATATGAAAAAATGCAAAAGGGAAGACTTAGACAATTTCACCAATACGGTATTGAAATATTTGGCTCAAAGGAAGCTTCCATTGATGCAGAAGTTATTTCTCTAGCAATGAGAGCATTAGATGAATTTGGAATAGAGGGATTAACTCTAAATATAAATAGTTTAGGTTGCCCAGATTGTAGAGCAAAATATAACAAAGCATTAATGGATTTCTTAAAAGAAAATTATGATAATCTTTGTGATACTTGTAAAGGTAGATTTGAAAAAAATCCAATGAGGATACTTGATTGTAAAGAAAAAAGTTGTAAAGAGATTACTAAAAATGCACCAGTTATTTTAGATTATATTTGTGAAGACTGTAGCAACCACTTTGAGGAAGTAAAAACTTATTTAAATGCTATGGATATTAATTTTGAAATAGATCCTAAAATAGTTAGAGGACTAGATTACTACACAAGAACAGTTTTTGAAATAATAAATAAAGATATAACTGTATGTGGTGGTGGAAGATATGATGGTCTGATATCAGAAATAGGTGGGCCAGAGACACCAGCAGTTGGATTTGGATTAGGACTAGAAAGATTATTACTTACTCTTGAGGAAGAAGGAATAGAGATTCCAGAACCAAATACAATTGATTTATATATTGGTTCAATGGGAGATTTAGCTAGAGTTAAAGCTTTTGCGCTTACTTACAAGCTAAGAAAATTTGGAATTAAGAGTGATTGTGATCATATGAAGAAAAGTGTAAAGGCTCAAATGAAGTATGCAAATAAAATAGGAGCAGCTTTTACTTTAATATTAGGTGAAGATGAAATTGCAAATGGTACAGGAAAAATTAAAAGGATGTCTGATGGAGAAACATTTGATATAAATTTAGATTCATTAGAAGATATAGTAAGTTTAGTTAAGTAATTAGGAGGAAGAAAAATGGGTGAAGCCTTAAATTCATGGAAAAGAACCATAATGTGCGGAGAGTTAAGAGAAGAGCACATAGGACAAAAAGTAACTGTAATGGGATGGGTTCAAAGAAATAGAAACTTAGGGGGACTTGAGTTTGTAGATCTTAGAGATAGAACTGGAATTTTACAGGTAGTATTTGGAGAAGTTATAAATAAAGAAGCATTTGAAAAAGCTAATAAAGTTAGACCTGAATATTGTATAGCAATAAAAGGTGAAATCATAAGAAGAGAAGCTCCAAATAGTGCAATGGCAACTGGGATGGTTGAATTAAAGGGAGAAGAAATAAAAATTCTTTCTGAATCAGAAACTCCTCCTATATATATTAAAGATAATTTAGATGCTGCTGAAAATATTAGACTTAAGTATAGATATTTAGACTTAAGAAGAAGCGATATGCAAAAAATACTTATGATTAGAAGTAAAACAGCGAAATCAGTTAGAGATTATCTTGTAAACAATGAGTTTTTAGAAATCGAAACTCCAATGCTTACAAAAAGCACACCAGAAGGAGCAAGAGACTATTTAGTTCCTTCAAGAAATTATCCAGGTATGTTTTATGCATTGCCACAATCACCACAATTATTTAAGCAGCTTTTAATGGTTTCTGGATTTGATAAGTACTTCCAAATAGTGAAATGTTTTAGAGACGAAGACTTAAGAGCAAACAGACAACCAGAATTTACTCAAATAGACTTAGAAATGAGTTTCGTTGAACAAGATGATGTTATGGAACTTAACGAAGGGTTAATAAAACATGTATTTAAGGAAGTTGGAAATATTGATGTTAAGCTTCCAATAAGAAGAATGCCATATAAAGAAGCAATGGAGAAATACGGTTCCGATAAACCAGACTTAAGATTTGATATGGAAATAAGAGATTTATCTGAAACTGTGAAAAATGCAGAATTTAAAGTTTTCCAAGATGCTTTAGTGAGTGGCGGATCAGTTAGGGCAATATGCCTTAAAAATGGTGCAAACATGGGAAGAAAGGATATAGATAGATTAGGTGAATTTGTTAAGACATTTAAGGCTAAAGGTCTTGCATGGATTCAATTAAAGGAAGAAGAAATAAAATCTCCAATATCTAAATTCTTAAAAGAAGATGAATTAAAAAATATCATAGATGTGATGTCAGCTGAAACTGGTGATATGATACTAATAGTTGCTGATAAAAATTCTGTAGTATTCCAGTCATTAGGCCAATTAAGATTAGAATTAGCTAAAAAATATGACCTAATAAAGGATAAAAATGAATTCAATTTCTGCTGGATTACAGAATTCCCGCTTTTAGAGTACGATGAAGAAGAAGGAAGATATTTTGCAGCTCATCACCCATTTACTTGTCCAATGGATGAGGATTTAGAATATCTAGAGTCTGATCCAGGAAGAGTTAGAGCTAAAGCATATGACTTAGTACTTAATGGTGAAGAGCTAGGTGGAGGTTCTATAAGAATACATGATACTAAGCTTCAAGAAAGAATGTTTGGAGTTTTAGGATTTACTCAAGAAAGTGCATGGGAAAGATTTGGATTCTTATTAGAAGCCTTTAAGTTTGGACCACCTCCACATGGTGGATTGGCATTTGGATTTGATAGAATGATCATGTTCCTAGCTGGTACTGATAATATTAAAGATGTTATTGCATTCCCTAAGAACCAAAATGCATACTGTCCGATGACTGAAGCTCCTAATGTAACAGATGAAAAACAACTTGTGGAACTAGGAATTTCAATAAATAAAGAAGATAAATAATTAAGTGGTATATAGCCTAATCCATGTTTTTATTATAAGTATGGATTAGGTTATTTCACTCTTTAGGAATTTATAATTTTTTAAGGCTCATAATCGCTTTGACGATTTTTTCTTGAATAGTAAATTAATAATAGGTTATAATTATTAAAAATACCCCTTATAGGTATAAGGAGATGAAAATATGGAAAAAGAAGAAAAGTTAAAAAAAGATATTCTTACTAGGCTTAAAAGAATAGAAGGCCAAGTTAAGGGTATACAAGGAATGATAGATAAAAATGTATGTTGCTCGGATGTGTTGGTTCAGATATCTGCTATTAGAGCAGCAATAAATAAAGTTGGCGGATTAATATTAGAAGATTATGCAAGAAACTGCATAGGAATAGAACCAGATAGTGAAGGGGAAGAAGGATTAGAGAATTTAATTAAAACACTTAATTCCTTCATGAAATAATAAAAGTGGGTGTCTCAAGATTTGTTTTGAGACACCCACTTTTTTACTTCTATTTAAGTTTTTCTCGGTTTGGGTGATATTATAATCCTAGTTATTGAAGAAACAAAAATAATACCTAATGCTAAAGTACCTGCAGAAGCTAAAGTATTAAGTCCTAGCTCAAGAGACTTATCAATATTCCCTTGGACTATTTCATACATTGTATAATACATTCCTCCACCAGGAACTAGAGGAATTAATGCACAAATTATGAAGGTAGTTACTGGACTTTTTAATATTCTTGCTAATATTTCTGAATATGCAGAGAAAATAATAGAAGATATAAATAAAGCCAAAGTACCGGAATTTGAATGAGTTAAAGATAATTTATAAACCAGCCAACCTAATCCGCCGCCTAAAGAAGCGAAAACAAGATTCTTACCTTTTATATTAAATATAATTCCAAAGCCGAAAGTTGCAATTATAGATACTACAATTTCTTTAATCATAATTATATACCTCCATAAAACTTAAACCAAAAGCTTAATACAATTCCGGAACCTACAGCTATTGCTATAGCAACAAGAAAGGCTTCAGCAGCCCTTGTTAACCCAGAAACAAAATCTCCTGCAATAGTATCACGAATTGCATTTGTAATAGCAAGACCGGGCACAAGAAGCATAATGGCTCCAATTATTGTCATATCTAAATTAGATGCAATATTAAATTTTATGAAAATTAAAGCCATAATGGCTGTTATAGCTCCAGATATGCTGTTTGTGAAAAAATCATTAATTGAAAGAGAGCTACTCACAATTGAAAAATATTTTATTACAATACCTATAATAAAAGCAGCTACAAAATCTTTTATATTTCCTCCAAAAAGCATAGAGAATGCTCCAGCACCTAAAGCTGAAAAGAATATAGTTGTTTTATCATCATATCTTTTAGATTTATCTATTCTCTTTAGTTCGTCTAAAACTTCTAGTACGGTCATGTTTTTTACAAGAATATTTCTTGATAAGTCGTTTACTTCATGAACTTTTTGAAGGTTAACAGTTCTAGATCTAACTCTTCTCACAAGTGAAAATGTACCTCTTTCTGTGTGAAAAGCAGACGCCATTATTCCTGTTGGTGTTACAAAACTGTCAGCGTCCTCCATACCAAAAGCTTGACATATTCTATTTATGGTTTCTTCGACTCTATAGGTTTCGCCGCCATTTTCTAAAATTATTCTACCAGCATATGTGGCCACATGTAATATTTTATTACTATCCATAAATTTATATCTCCGTTAAACATTTCTTTTCATATGAAATTATAGCATATAACCCTTTAACTTCAACTATTAATTTATTTTTATGTTTTCGTATGATAAAATAAAATATGTAACGTAAATTTTAAGAAATTGGGGTGTTAATATGAACTTTACAAATTTAAAAGAAATGGATAGTGATATCCTAGACCTTATTAATAAGGAGTTAGACAGGCAACAATATGGAATTGAACTTATTGCTTCTGAGAATTTCACTTCTAAAGCTGTAATGGAAGCTATGGGATCATATTTGACTAATAAATACGCAGAAGGATATCCAGCAAAAAGATATTATGGTGGATGTCATGTTGTTGATGAAGTTGAATCTTTAGCCATAGAAAGAGCTAAAGAACTTTTTGGAGCAGAGCATGCAAATGTTCAACCTCATTCAGGTTCACAAGCAAATATGGCAGTTTATTTCACAATTTTGAATCCAGGAGATACAGTATTAGGAATGAATTTAAGCCATGGTGGGCATTTAACTCATGGTTCACCAGTTAACTTTTCAGGAAAATTATTTAATTTTGTATCATATGGAGTTGATAAAGAAACTGAAACTATTAATTATGATGAAGTAAGAAGGTTGGCATTAGAACATAAGCCTAAACTTATAGTTGCAGGTGCATCAGCTTATTCAAGAATAATAGATTTTAAGAGATTTAAGGAAATTGCTGACGAAGTTGGAGCTTTATTTATGGTTGATATGGCTCATATTGCTGGATTAGTTGCAGCTGGAGTACATCCAAGTCCAGTTCCATATGCAGACTTTGTTACAACTACAACACATAAAACACTAAGAGGACCTAGAGGAGGACTTATTCTTTGCAAAGAAAAATATGCTAAGGATCTTGATAAAAGTATTTTCCCTGGTATGCAAGGAGGCCCTTTAATGCATATTATTGCTGCTAAGGCAGTTTGTTTAAAGGAAGCATTAGATCCATCTTTTAAAGAATACGGAAAAAATGTTGTAGAAAATTGCGCTGTTTTATCTGAAGAACTTGTTAAAAATGGATTTAAGATAGTATCAAATGGAACTGATAATCATCTAATATTATTAGATTTAAATAATAAAGACATTACTGGTAAGGAAGCTGAAAAATTGCTAGATACAGTAGGAATTACTGTTAATAAAAATACAGTACCAAATGAAACAAGAAGTCCTTTTGTAACTTCTGGAATAAGAATTGGTACCGCAGCAGTAACAACAAGAGGTTTTGGTAAGGAAGATATGAAAGAAATAGCTTCTATAATTAGCTATGTTATTGAAAATAAAGATGAGGATTTAAAAGAAGCTAAGGCTAGAGTTAGAGCTTTATGTGAAAAACATCCACTATATAATTAAGATTGATTTTAGAATCACCATATAAATTTATGGTGATTTTTATTTTGCTCAAAATATCATAACTAATGAGAATAATTATCTTCACAGTGCCTAGAAGTAAATCTTTTTCATATAGTATAATGATATTAATAATTAATGAGGAAAATATGTACAATAAAAGATTAGATAATCTATGCTGTAATTCTAAAATAGTAGAGTTAGAGCCAAGAGATAAGTTTGTATTTATAAGTGATTGTCATAGAGGTGATGGAAGCTATAGAGATAGTTTAATACAGAATTATAATATATATAAAGGAGCCTTAAACTATTATTTGAAAAATAAATTTAAACTAATAGAAATTGGAGATGGCGACGAACTTTGGGAAAATAAAGATTTTAGAGATATAGGGTTTGTTTATAAAGATATTTTTGAAATTCTTCTTAAGTTTAAGAAAAGAAAGGACCTTTATCTTATATGGGGAAATCATGATATGATAAAGAAGAATAAGAAAAAGTTAACAAGAATAATTAATTTCAGTAAGAATGAAGCTTTTTACAAAGTACTTATGGATTTGTATAATGAAAGTGAAATATATGAAGGAATTAAGTTAGTAGATGGAGAAAATGAATACCTAGTAATACATGGACATCAAGTGGATTTTTTTAATAGTGATCTATGGTTGCTTTCACGGTTTTTATTGAGGAGTGTATGGAGTAAATTGCAAACCTTTGGAATTAAGACGCCTATATCTCCAGCAAGAAATATTTCTAAAAGAAATAAAATAGATAGTAGGATAATAGAGTGGTGTACAAAAAATAATAAGAGGATTATAGCAGGACATACACATAGCAGCAGAATAAGTGATTTAAAGACAGGAGAGTATTATAATGATGGGTGTTGTGTATTTCCAAACCATATTACCACCTTAGAGTATGAAAATCAAAGATTTAAATTAATTAAATGGACTTTAGATATAGAATTAGATAATAGGATAGTTTTATCCAGAAAAGAATTATAAATATTATTGGAGGAAGAAATGAAATTTATAGATATGCATTGTGATACACCATCATTTTTATATAAAAATAGGAGCGAGTCGCTTAAAAAGAGTAGTGGATCTGTGGATATAGATAAACTAATTAAAGGAGAAGCATTATGTCAGTTTTTTGCGTTCTTTATAAATTTAGAAAAGGTAGAAGATCCTTTTCAAGAGTTTAAAAGTATGTTTATTAACTTTCAAAAAGAATTAAATATTAATAAAGACAAAATTAATGAAGTAACTGGTTACAAGAATTTATATAGTGATAAAATTGGAGCACTTTTTACGATTGAAGAAGGAGAAGTAATAAAAGGAGATATAGATAATTTAATAGAAGTATATAATTTAGGAATTAGAGGAATTACATTAACCTGGAATTATGAGAACTCTATTGGATATCCAAATTATAAAAAAGAATTTATGAATAAAGGACTTAAGGAATTTGGTATAGAAGTAGTTAATAAAATGAATGAATTAGGCATGCTCATTGATACATCTCATCTCTCTGATGGAGGCTTTTATGATGTTTATAAATATTCGAAAAAACCATTTATTGCTTCCCATTCAAATGCTAGAGAAATATGTAATCATCCTAGAAATTTAACTGATGACATGATAAAAATACTAGGGAATACTGGAGGAGTAATGGGTATGAATTTCTGCTCTTGGTTTTTAGGAAAAAGCGAAGTATCTAAAATAGATGATATTATTGCTCATATCAAACATATTCGAAATGTAGGGGGAATTGAAGTTATAGCCTTAGGCAGTGATTTTGATGGAATAGAGAATAAGGTGGAAATAGAAGATGTTTCTAAAATGCCTTTGCTTAAGGAAGCTCTTATTAAGAATGGATTTAAGGAAAATGAGATAGAAAAAATATTTTATAAAAATGCTGAGAGGGTTATAAAAGAAATTTTATAGTTATACAACTAGGAGGAAAAATGAGTAATTTAAAAGGTAAAGTAGCAATTGTTACTGGGGCATCAAAAGGAATAGGAAAATCTATTGCAATTAGTTTGGCAGAAAAAGGTGCAAATATAATTATAAATTATAACAGTGATGAAAAAGGGGCAATTGACACACAAGAGAAGATAAAGGCACTTGGAGGGGATAGTTATATAGTAAAAGGGAATGTTGCAAATTATAATGATTGCCAATATATAGTTGATAAGACTCTTAATGTGTTTAAAAGAATAGATATACTAGTAAATAATGCAGGCATTTCAAAAATAGGATTATTTATGGATACAAAAGTAGAAGAAATGGACTCTTTAATAGATGTAAATATCAAGGGAGTATTTAATATGTCGCATGTTGTTATTCCGCATATGTTATCTGAAAGAAGAGGAAGTATTATAAATATTTCCTCCATGTGGGGAATAGCAGGAGCGTCTTGTGAGGTAATTTATTCTTCAACAAAAGGGGCAATAAATTTATTTACAAAATCTTTAGCAAAAGAAATGGGTTCTGCGAATATAAGAGTAAATGCAGTTGCACCAGGGGTTATAGAAACAGAAATGAATAAATGGATGAATAAAGAAGAAAGAGAGGAATTAGAAGAAGAAATTCCGCTCGGCAGATTTGGGGAAGGAAAAGAAGTTGGAGATTTAGTTAGTTATTTATCAAGTGATGAAAGTAGATATATAACTGGACAAATAATCTCAATAGATGGGGGCTTTTTATAGATTAAATAAAAGCTAAAAAGTTTACTTATGAAATGATTATAAAAAAGAAGAAGCCTAGGCTTCTTCTTTTTAATCTTCATATTCGGTTTCTTTTGAAATTTCTAATGTGAAAAAAGCTAAAACACCTTTTTCAGTATTTTTAATACCGTAAGAACTTTTATGCAGATCTAATATGCCTCTTGTAATAGACAGTCCTAATCCAGATGAATTTCCATCACGCTTACCTGATTTATCAACCTTATAGAACTTATTCCATATATTATCAAGCTCTTCTGGGGCAATAGATGCACCTAAATTTTCTATGGATACAAGGATTGATTCATTTAACTTTTCTAAAGAGATAATTATCTCCTCATTGTTAGGAGTGTATTTTATTGCATTAGTTATAAAGTTACTTAATACTTGTTCAATCTGAAAAGTATCACCAATTACGTAAAGATATTCAAAAGAAGGTTTAAAGTTTATTGATAGATTTTTTTCATTTATCAAACCTTCATATTTTCTAAGAGATAAATTTATCATTCTTATTAGGTTGAAACTTTCAAACTTAGGTTTTAATACTCCGGATTGAAGCTTAGATAACTCTAGCATATCCATAACGAGTTTATTCATCTTATGAGCTTCATCAATTATGATATTGAAGTAATTTCCATCAGGATCCTTCAATACGCCATCCCTCAGCCCCTCGGCATATCCCTCTATTATTCCAATAGGGGTTTTTAATTCATGGGAAACATTTGCGATAAAGTTTTTTCTCATTTCCTCAATCTCTCGTTCCCTTTCAACTTCATTCTGGAGAGATAAATTCTTGCTTTTAAGCTCTTCTAGTGCATTACTTAAGTTAGAAGACAAGAAGTTTAAAGTTTCTCCTAGATTGTTTATTTCATCATTATCTTTAGGAGTATATCTTTCTGAAAAATCCATGTTACTCATTTTAGCTGCAATTCTATTAAGCTTTATAAGTGGATTTGCTATATATCTAGATAAAATAACTGAATATAGTACGGCAACTAATAAAGAGACAGCTATAAAGTATGGGATAAATGAAGATAATACACTTGAAGCTTCTCTAATTGGGTGAACAGTGGAAACGGCAATAAGAATAGAATCATATTTGTAATTCAGTGACATTGGACAAGCTGATACTATTATATTAGTGTCTAATTCTTCACTATAGTATGTTTCTGTTTTTACTTTACCTGAAGAAATCAATGAATTAACAGTAGTTTTATCAGAGGCTAGCCCATTAAAAATTGATCTAAATAGATTTTTAAATTCACTCCTTGTATTAGGAGGAAAAAATACTTTAGATGTATCTAGATATAATATTCCTAGTTGGCCATTGTTATCTTCTTGAAATTTATACATTGATTCTAGCAAAGTAGTACTATCATCACCCTTAAAAGAATTGTTTCTACTAAATGTATCTAGGTTATTACTAAGATTTTTAGTTTTTTCTTGTACATAGAATTTTTCAAAGAAACTTTTTTGGAAAATTAAAATAAGTGAAACTAGAATTGTTAGTGTTAATAAGGTGATAATAAATATCCTTTTACCTATTTTACTATTCATTCTTTCACCTCAAATTTATATCCGCTTCCTCTAACTGTTACGATGTAATCAGATGCAACAGTTAGCTTTTCCCTTAAACGTTTCACAGTAGTATCTACGACTCTGTTATCTCCAAAATAGTCATATCCCCAAACTCCGTCCAAGATTGTGTCTCTAGATAGAACAATTTTTTCATTCTCAATAAGATACAATAATAAATCATACTCTTTTGGTGTAAGTGTAACTGAAGTTCCATTAACCAATACTTCCATGGATTCCTTATTTACACTTAGTTTAGAAAAGTTTATAATAGTACCCTTAGAACTAGAACTAGTTCTTTTTAGTAATGCTTTAATTTTGGCTACAAGAACTTTTGGAGAAAATGGCTTAGTAATATAGTCATCAGCACCTAGTTCATAGCCTAATAGTTTATCTTCTTCCTGGCTTTTAGCAGTAAGTAGAATTATAGGAACTGATGAAGTTTTTCTTATTTCCTCCATTACAGCTAAACCATTGAGACCAGGCATCATTATATCTAATATAACTAGCTGTATGTCATTTTGTTTAAAAAGGTGTAATCCTTCATTCCCGTTGGATGCTTCAATTATGTTAAATTGCTCAATAACAAGATAATCTTTTAATAGCGCTCTTATTCTATGTTCATCTTCAACAATTAATATATTTTCCATAATACTCTTACTCCTTTCATTAATATATTATATAATAATTTACAGGTATAATTAAAGTAATTAATAATAAAAGGAGTAAATGAATGGTGAAACTTAATTTTGACGCAAAGTCCCATGTTTTAGAAAATGGGTTTAAAGTTATAACAATAAATAAAGATACACAATTAGCGGCTATAAACTTAGGAATAAAGGTAGGGGCCCTATATGAGGATGATAATGAGAAAGGAATATCTCATTTTATTGAACATATGGTATTTAAGGGAACCAAAAAAAGAAATAACGAAGAATTAAATAATGAATTGGAAAATTTAGGCGGGGAATATAATGCTTATACAGATTATACTTCAACAGTCTATTCAGTTACCTGTCTTCAAGAGGAAATTGAAAATGCTATAGAGTTAGTGAGTGATATGATTATAAATCCAGTTTTTGATGAAGAAGAATTGAAAAAGGAAAGAGGGGTAATTCTATCTGAAATCAGAACTAGTAAGGATGATGTAGAGGACTTGAGCTTTAGAAGAACTAGTGACTTTGCTTTTCAAAAAAGTGGGCTTAAGTATGATATAATGGGAACAGAAGAAAGTGTTGCAGCGTTTAAAAGACAAGATTTAGTAGAGTTCTATAAAAGATACTATAATTCAACTAATGCGATACTAACGTTTGTATCAAGTTATTCTCATGATGAAGCAATTGGTTTAGTTCAAAAATATTTTGGTTCTTGGGAAAAATCAATTACTGTTAAACATGAGTTTATATTTGAAAAAAATAAACATGGAATATTTGAAAGTTATAAGAATGATATTGAACAAACCACAATAACTTATTTATTTGCTTTTAAGGAATTACCTAAGAGCATGGAACTTCCTTTGAAAATTCTAAATCATAAGTTAGGAGAAAGTTCAAATTCACTACTTTTTAGAGAATTAAGAGAAAATAGGGGTTTAGCCTATGATGTATATACTCATTTGGATATAAGTAAAGATGTAAAAACTCTTCATATATTTACGTCAGTAGATGAAGAGAGCGCATCTGAGACTATGAAGGTAATTAATAACTGTATAGAAGATATAAAGAATAGAAAAATAATTTTTGATGATTCAACATTCTCTTTAATGAAAAAGGTTCATAAAACTGCTGTTATTTCTACTTTAGAAGATCCAACAGATTTAGGAAACTATTGTTTACATCAGTTATTAGAAGATGAAGATATATACGAATTTATTGAAGATATGGATGAGCTAAATAAATTAAAGCCAGAAGATATATATGAAGTTTCAGAACTTTTACTTAAGGCTCCAACAATTCATATTTTAAAACCCAATGAAAGAGATGAATAAGATTGAGTAAGATAACAAAAATTGAAGTAGCTAAAAGAAATAAAGAAAGAGTAAATGTATATATTGATGAAGCATATGCATTCTCTTGTTTTGGAGAGTTAATATATAAATTTAATTTATCTAAAGATATGGTGATAGACTTAGATAGCTTAAGTGAGTTAGTTGCTCAAGAAGAATTTTTAAAATGCAAAAATTCAGCATTAAGAATACTTGAAAAAAATTATAAAACCAGAAAAGAAATTGAAGATAAGTTAATAGAAAAAGAATATTCAGACAAGACAATTGAAAGAACTTTTAAATTTTTAGAGGAATATAATTTCATAAATGATGATAAATATAGTGAACTGTATATAAAAGATAAGATAAAGAATCAAGGAAGAAATAAGATTAAGTATACATTAATGAGAAAAGGTATTGATAAAGAAACAATTAATGAGAAGTTAATGAATATTGATGAAAATATTGAAAAAGATACTTGCATTAAACTAGCAGAAAAAAAGCTACAGAGTTTAGCAAGAAAAGAAGATAACAAATATGTTATATCTACTAAGCTTATTAAGTTTTTGATATCTAAAGGCTATGACTATGAAATGGCCTCTGGTGTAGCAAAAGAAATATTGAACATTAATATTTATGATTAATATTTTAGAGGTATTATGGTTACTAATCCATTAAGGAGGTGTTCTTTTGAAAAGTTATTATATAGATATACTTTTTCTTTCTTGTTTACTGATTCCTATAATAATAGGGATATTTAATGGATTTAAAGCTAATAATTTTATGAATGAGATAAAAAGTATTGAGGAAAGTATATGTCTTATTATTTCATTTTTCTTTACAATAAACTTTTTAAATAAAAGCTCATTGTTTAACAAGAATTTTTTTGATTCAATTTCACCTACATTTAGCGAGTTTGTGCAAAATAATCCTAAACTATCGTATTATATAATTCTTATAATATGTACTTCAATCGCATATGGAATAAGTTTAATACCTTTTGCTATAATTAATAGTGTGATTATTAATCCAGTAGTTAAAAGAGTTGAGAGTTATTCAGATGGTGGAGGGAGCATAAGAAGAGCTATAATTTCAGGGTTTTTTAAGATACCTTATGGAATAATTTTAGCTTGTCTATTTGGTATGATGCTGCAAGGAATAATATTCCTAAAGCCTTCTGATAAAATTACTAAGGTTGCAAGTGAATCAAAGTCCTATCAATATTTTTATAAAAATATATTTAACCCTATTTCTACTTCAAATTTTGCGAAGACTTTACCAGATTTAATTGGTGACTCACTAAAGATAGATGTAGTTAATAGTGAAGCAAATGTAGGAAATAGTACAGACATCCCTAAAGGAGGCATTGTACTTTACAATGGAATAACCTTGGATGAAGGTATTAAATCTAATAGTGAAATTGACTCCTTGGCTAGAAGTATAACTAAAAATAAGACATCAACCAAGGAAAAAGCAAAGGTAATCTATTCTTGGGTAGGAAGCAATGTAAAATATGATTATTCAAAAGCTGAGGCTATAATGAGTGATAATTATAGAAATAAGTCTGGAGCAATAGAAGCATATAACACAAGAAAAGGTATATGTTTTGACTATGCATGTTTATATGTTGCCATGGCTAGAGCCAACAATTTAAAGGTTAGGATTGTAGTTGGACAAGGATTTGATGGAACAAAGTGGGTAAGTCATGCATGGAATGAAGTGTATTTGCCAGAAGAAAAAAGATGGATAAATGTTGATCCAACATTCTATGTTGGTGGAAACTATTTTGATAATAAAAATTTTGATAGTGATCATAAGAAAGATAAAGTAATTGGGGAATGGTAATGTTTTCTATAGATAAATTTGAGACATTATCTTGTTCACAATTTGTTTAAATACTATTGATTAATTTAAAAACTCATTTATAATAATAGGGATACCAAATGTATGGAATCCCTATTAAAGTTTTTTTACTTTTTAGGAAGTTATAATGTTTTAAGGTAGTGGATAACATTATAAGTTTGAATTATAAACAAAGGAGCTACTAGACTCCCCTAAAAAGTAAAAAAGAATTAGTCGCCTGCCAAATTTTCCTCACATGCGTTTGGAAAGGCAGATGCGAGAAAAAAATTGACGGCTCATAATCGCCTTGGCAATTTTTTTAAAAGTAAATCAATTGCTTTTTCACAATCTGTATCATTATTATCTAAGGCCCATGCTCTATTAAAATATAAAAGTGCCTTTTTAGAGTTAGAAATCATTGCATATGAATAAGCAAGATTAAAAAAATACTTACTTTCAGCTGAATAGCTTAAAGCCTTTTCTATGTATTTGATTGCTATATTATAATTTTTCATTTTTATAGCACATACTCCTGCATTATAATATGAGCAAGATAAATTTTCATTGATTTTTATAGCTTTTTCATAATAATCCAATGCCTTAAGGTAGTTTTTACTATTGTAAAGATTGTTTGCTTCTTGAAAATAACTCATAGTACCTCCATAATTATTTTGGTTTATTATAGTTTAATTTTTGACATAAAAAAATTTAATATTCAACAAACATAAAAATAGTTAAAATTCTTATGGAAGCTCTATTAGCTATTAAACTATATTTAAAGTAAATATATTTTTAACTTTTAAAACCGCATTTTTAATAATATAATTAAGTGGGGTCTTTCTAGTTTTTTTTACTCTTCGAGGAATTTATAATATTTTAAGATTGTTAATAACATTATAAGTTAGAATATAATCCAAGGATTTACTAGACTCCCTAAAGAGTAAAAAGTAGAATTAGTCGCCTGCCAAATTTTCCTCACTTGCGTTTGGAAAGGCAGATGCGAAAAAAAATCGACGGCTCATAATTGCCTTGACGATTTTTTATGAAGAAAGGAAGGGGTTTAATGTATAATTTAGGGTTAGACGTTGGGTCTACCACCGTTAAATTAGTAGTATTAAATGCGTCTAATAAAATAGTATTTAGTAGATATAAAAGACATTTTTCAGATATTAAAAGTACAATTATAGGATTAATTAGGGAATCTTATAAGCAATTAGGAAATACTGAAATATCAATAAGCATTACAGGTTCAGGCGGACTTTCAGTTGCAAAGTGGCTTGGAGTTAATTTTATACAAGAAGTTGTAGCTTGTACTAAAACTGTAGAAGAGGTTATTCCACAAACAGATGTTGCAATCGAATTAGGCGGAGAAGACGCTAAAATCACATATTTCAAAGGTGGAATTGAGCAAAGAATGAATGGTAGTTGTGCTGGGGGGACAGGTGCATTCATTGATCAAATGGCATCTTTATTAAAAACTGATGCCTCTGGGCTTAATGATCTTGCTAAGGATTATGAAGTTATATACCCAATTGCAGCAAGATGTGGAGTTTTTGCTAAAACAGATGTACAACCCTTAATAAATGAAGGGGCAAAGAAAGAAGATATTGCAGCTTCTGTTTTACAAGCAGTAGTTAATCAAACAATAAGTGGACTTGCATGCGGAAAACCTATAAGAGGAAAAGTAGCCTTTTTAGGAGGTCCATTATTCTTCTTATCAGAGTTAAGAAAAAGATTTATAGAAACATTAAATTTAAAAGATGATGATGTGATTTTCCCAGAAAATTCTCAACTTTTTGTTGCATTAGGTGCGGCAATATCATCAAAGGAACATGAAACTGTTATATTTAAAGATATTGTAGACAAGCTAAAAGATTTAACTAATATTGAAGAACATGAAATAGATAGTTTAAGAGCCCTATTTAAAGATGAAGAAGAACTTCAAGAATTTAAAAATAGACATGATAAAAATAAAGCAAAAAGAGCTGAATTTGAAAATTATACTGGAAATTGCTATTTGGGAATTGATGCTGGATCAACAACAACTAAGGTGGCTTTGATAGGCGAAGAAGGACAAATATTATACTCATATTATGGATCAAATGAAGGAAGCCCATTAGTAAGAGTTGTTGGTATATTAAAGGATATCTATGAAAAATTACCTAAGACTGCTAAGATTGTAAATTCAACAGTAACTGGTTATGGAGAAGGTTTAATAAAGTCAGCACTACATATTGATATTGGAGAAATAGAAACAATAGCTCACTACAAGGCTGCAGAACATTTCCTTCCAGGTGTAGACTTCATTTTAGACATTGGTGGACAAGACATGAAATGTCTTAGAATTAAGAATGGTGTAATTGATAGTATACTATTAAATGAAGCTTGTTCATCAGGGTGCGGTTCATTTATCGAAACCTTTGCTAAATCACTTAATATGGAAGTTAAAGATTTTGCTAAAGAAGCATTATATGCGTCTAATCCAGTAGACTTAGGATCAAGATGTACTGTATTTATGAACTCAAGGGTAAAGCAAGCTCAAAAGGAAGGAGCAACAGTAGGAGATATTTCTGCTGGACTTTCTTACTCAGTTATTAAAAATGCTTTATTTAAAGTAATTAAAATTAGAAGAAAAGAAGAAATGGGTAAGAAAATCATTGTTCAAGGGGGTACCTTCTATAATGATGCAGTTCTTAGAAGTTTTGAGTTGGTTTCAGAAAGAGAAGTTATAAGACCAGATATTGCAGGACTAATGGGCGCCTTTGGTGCAGCATTAATATCTAGAGAAAGATATATTCAAGATTCTGAGAGTAATATTCTTAAGGCTCATGAATTAGAAAGCTTTAGTTTTGATACAACCCTAGAGAGATGTGGTCTATGCGGTAATAACTGTTTATTGACAAAAAATAAATTCTCTAATGGAGAGACATTTATATCAGGAAATAGATGCGAAAGACCTATAATAGGTAAAGTATCAAATGATGATGTACCTAATCTCTATGATTATAAATATAAAAGAACATTTAATTATATTCCATTAAAGAAAGAAGAGGCCAAAAGAGGAACAATAGGAATTCCTAGAGTATTAAATATATATGAGAATTACCCATTCTGGTTCACTTTTTTAAATGACTTAGGTTTTAGAGTGGAATTATCACCAAGAAGCACTAAACAGATTTATGAAATGGGAATAGAAACTATACCTTCAGAATCTGCATGCTATCCAGCTAAAATTGTTCATGGACATATAATGGCATTAGTTAATAGAGGTATTGAAAATATTTTCTATCCTTCTATTGCGTATGAGAAAAAAGAAGATGAAAGAGCAAATAATCATTACAATTGTCCAATAGTAACCTCCTATCCAGAAGTAATAAAAAACAATATGGATGTAATACAAGAGAAAAATATTAATTACATTAATCCATTTTTCTCATTAAATGATAAGGAAAGACTGCTTCCAAGACTAGTTGAAGAATTTAAGGGCTTTAATGTAACTGTTGAAGAATGTAAGAAAGCTTTAGATTTAGCTTGGAATGAAAGAGAAAAATATAAGCAGGATATAAGAGATAAGGGAGAAGAAGTAATAGCTTACCTAAAAGAAACTGGAAAGAAGGGTATCGTTTTAGGAGGAAGACCATATCATGTGGATCCTGAAATAAACCACGGTATACCTAATATAATTACTTCTTATGGAATGGCTGTCTTAACAGAAGATTCTGTTGCTCACTTAGGAAACTTAGAAAGACCACTTAGAGTTGTTGACCAATGGACATACCATTCAAGATTATATAGTGCAGCAGCACATGTATGTGAAAATGATAATTTAGAATTAGTTCAATTAAATTCCTTTGGTTGCGGACTTGATGCAGTTACTACAGATCAAGTACAAGAAATTTTAAATGCTAGTGGGAAAATATATACAGTATTAAAAATAGATGAAGGAAATAACTTAGGTGCTGTTAGAATAAGAGTTAGAAGCTTAAAAGCAGCTATAGAAGAAAGAGTTAGAAATAATTATGTTCCAGTGAAGGAAGAGTTTAAATATAAATCTCCTACATTCACAAAGGAAATGAGAAAAACTCATACAATATTAGCACCTCAAATGTCTCCTATTCATTTTGATTTAGTGGAGGCTGCATTTAATTCGTCAGGCTATAAAGTTGTAGTGCCAGAAGAAGATAAGATGGCTATAGAAGAGGGCTTAAAATATGTAAATAATGATGCTTGTTATCCTTCTATAATTACAATAGGACAAATAATTCATGCATTAAAATCAGGAAAGTATGATTTGAATAATACATCTGTAATCATCTCACAAACTGGTGGTGGTTGTAGAGCAACTAACTATATAGCATTCCTTAAAAAAGCATTAGTTGAAGCAGGGTTTGAAAATATTCCAGTACTATCACTTAATGCAGTTGGTATGGAAAAACATCCTGGCTTTAAGCTTACACTTAAGCTACTAAATAAAGCTTTAATGTCACTTGTATACGGAGATTTATTCATGAGAGTTTTATATAGAGTAAGGCCTTATGAAAAAGTTAAAGGAAGTGCAAATGAACTATATGAAAAGTGGAGAGCAATTGCTATTGAAAGTGTTAAGAAAGGTTCATTATCAAGCTTTAAGAAAACAGTTAGAGGAATAATTAAGGAATTTGATGAATTAGAACTTCTAGATATTAAAAAGCCAAGGATTGGAGTAGTAGGTGAAATACTAGTTAAATTCCATCCATTAGCTAACAATGATGTTGTAAGTATAATAGAAAATGAAGGTGGAGAAGCTGTAGTTCCAGATCTTTTAGATTTCTTCTTCTATTCAGCTTATGATTCAGATTTTAAATATAGGTATCTTTCATTTAGCAAAAAGAGTAAGAATAATGGACACCTAGCTATTTGGGCTATGGAGTTATATAGAAAAGAAATGAAAAAAGCATTAGAAGAAAGTGAAAGATTCCATCCGCCAGTAAGTATTCAAGAATTAGGAAATATGGCATCACAAATATTGTCCTTAGGACATCAAACTGGTGAAGGTTGGTTCTTAACTGCAGAAATGATGGAGCTTATAGAAAGTGGTGTTAATAATATTATTTGTATGCAGCCATTTGCTTGTCTACCTAACCATGTTACTGGAAAAGGAATGATTAAAGCACTTAAGCATAAATATCCACTATCTAATATAGTTGCTATCGATTATGATCCAGGTGCTTCTGAAGTAAACCAATTAAATAGAATTAAGCTTATGTTTGCAACAGCATTCAAGAATTTAGATGCAAATCAAAAACCTAAAAAAGTTTTATGGCTTAATGAAGAAGTTAGAAATATTTAAATAATGAAAAACCAGAAGCCTTGCGGCTTCTGGTTTTTATATTAAGTCTCATTATATTATGAAATTATTACTATTTATCCTTGACAGATTAAGATTCAATAATATATTATAATTAATATACAAATTTATATCTATGCTATGATAAAGAGGAGTAGAGATATTAATGATATTAAGAGAGGAAAACTCAAGGCTGAAAGGTTTTCTATATCTGTTATCTTGAAGGTAGCTTTTGAGCATCTTTACTGAAAGTAAGTATACCTAATGTTTATTTATATTAAGTAAAGACGGTAGTTCTATACCGATAAAGTATTAAGAGTCTATAACAATTGTTGTAGAAAAAAAGGTGGTACCGCGAATCTTCGTCCTTTTATAGGATTAAGATTCTTTTTTTATTTCACCTAGAATTTTAAGGAGGAAAACATGAGCGAAAATAATATTTCAACAACCTATGATCCAAAGGAATTTGAGGAAAGAATTTATAAAGTATGGGAGGAAAAAAAGTATTTTACTCCTGAAGTAGATAGATCAAAAAAACCATATACAATAGTTATGCCGCCTCCAAATATAACTGGAAAATTACATTTAGGGCATGCGCTTGATAATACGCTTCAAGATATACTAATAAGATTTAAGAGAATGCAAGGATATTGTACTCTTTGGCTTCCAGGAGAAGACCACGCTAGTATAGCAACTGAAGTTAAAGTTGAAAATGAATTATTAAAGCAAGGAATTGTAAAAAAAGAATTAGGAAGAGATGCATTTTTAGAAAAAGTATGGGAATGGTCAGATGAATATAGAGAAAGAATAAGAACTCAGCTAAAGAAAATGGGAGTTTCTGCAGATTTTACAAGAGAAGCTTTTACTATGGATGAGAATTTAAACAAAGCTGTTAGACATGTTTTTGTTAAATTATATAATGAAGGTCTTATTTATCAAGGAAACAGAATTACAAATTGGTGTCCAAAATGTGAAACTGCTTTATCTGATGCAGAAATAGAGTATAAAGAACAAGAAGGTAACTTCTGGCACATAAAGTATCCAGTTAAGGATTCAAATGAGTTTATAGAAATTGCAACTACAAGACCAGAAACATTACTAGGGGATACTGCAGTAGCTGTTAATCCTAATGATGAAAGATTTTCACATTTAGTAGGAAAAACTCTTATATTACCATTAGTAGGAAGAGAAATTCCTATAATTGCAGATGAATATGTTGATATTGAGTTCGGAACTGGTGCCGTTAAAATTACGCCAGCACATGATCCTAACGATTATGAAGTAGGAAAGAGACATGGACTTAAAGAAATTAGAATAATGGATGATAAGGGAGTAATTAATTCTTTAGGTGGTAAATATGCAGGCTTAGATAGATATGAAGCTAGAAAAGCTATGGTTTCTGACCTTGAAGAAGAAGGATTACTTGTAAAAATAAAACCTCATACTCATAATGTAGGAACACATGATAGATGTAGTACAGTAATCGAACCAATTATATCAAAACAATGGTATGTAAAAATGGAATCTCTTGCAGCACCTGCACTAGATGTAGTTAGAGAAAAGAAAACAAAATTCATACCTGAGAGATTTGAAAAAGTTTATTATAACTGGATGGAAAACATTCAAGACTGGTGTATTTCTAGACAATTATGGTGGGGACATAGAATACCAGTATTCTACTGTGATGAATGTGGAGAACTAATGGTAAGTGAAGAAAAACCAGGTTCATGCACAAAATGTGGCTCTAATAAGATAACTCAAGATAGTGATGTTTTAGATACATGGTTTTCATCTGCCTTATGGCCGTTTTCAACATTAGGATGGCCAGATAAAACAGATGATTTAGACTTCTTCTATCCTAATTCAGTACTTGTTACAGGTTATGATATTATATTCTTCTGGGTAGCAAGAATGATTTTCTCTGGTATTCACAATATGGGAGAAACACCATTTGAAAATGTTCTTATTCATGGTATCATAAGAGACTCTGAAGGAAGAAAAATGAGTAAATCTCTTGGTAATGGAGTAGATCCATTAGAGGTAATAGATACTTATGGTGCTGATGCACTTAGATTTATGCTTGTTACAGGAAATGCACCAGGAAATGATATAAGATATTATCCAGAAAGAGTTGAGTCTGCAAGAAACTTTGCTAATAAAATATGGAATGCATCAAGATTCTTAATGATGAATTTAGATAAAGATTTAATGAATAAGTATAAAGATGAAAAAGACTATTCATTAGCTGATAGATGGATATTATCTAGATGTAACACTTTAATTAAGGAAGTTACAGATAATTTAGAGAAGTTTGAATTAGGTATTGCATTGCAAAAAGTTTATGATTTCATGTGGAATGAGTTATGTGACTGGTATATAGAATTAGTTAAACCTGTATTCTATGGAGAAGATGAAAAAGCTAAAGGAATAGCATACAATGTAATATATGATGTACTTCAAACAGGATTAAAGCTTCTTCACCCAGTTATGCCATTTATAACAGAAGAAATATATACTCATTTATGTGATGAAAGTGAGTCAATTACTATTTCAAGTTGGCCAGAATACAACGAAGGCTTAGTTGATGCTAAAGCAGAAAAAGAAATGGGATATATAATTGATGCTATTAAATCACTTAGAAATGTAAGAGTTGAAATGAATGTTCCACCATCAAGAAAAGCAAAGGTAGTTGCATATATAAATAAAGAAGCAGAAGAAGCATTTAAAAATGGAATAAGCTACTTTGAAAAGTTGGCTTCAGCTTCTGAGATGGAATTTATAGAAAATAAAAATAATGCTCCAGAAAATGCTGTTTCAGTTGTAGTTGAAGTTGGTGAATTATTTATGCCTCTATTAGATTTAGTTGATAGAGAAAAGGAATTAGATAGATTAAACAAAGAAAAGACTAAACTTGAAGGGGAAATTAAGAGAGTAGAAGGAAAACTATCAAATGAGAGATTTACAGCAAAAGCTCCTCAGGATGTAGTTGAAGCTGAAAAAGCTAAAGGAGAAAAATATAAAGAAATGCTTGAAGCTGTACTTCTAAGAATTAAAGCGTTAGGTTAATAGCAGATAAAGAATTATAGTAAAAGGTACCCTAAGATAATTTCAAAGTCTTAGGGTTTTCTTTTTATATGAAAACCTTATATGGGATTTACTAGATTAGTTAATAATAATTATCATTTGTAAAGTGAAGATTATTTGTGTTAAAATCAAATTGTAACATTGACGTAATACTAAAATTAATATATATAAAGAAACATTAGGAGGAAAAGATATGATTAAGTTAATTGCAAGTGATATGGATGGAACATTATTAAATTCAAAAGGTCAATTGCCTAAGGATTTCTTTAAGATAGCAAAAAAAGTTCTAAATAAAGGAGTCGTTTTTGTTGCTGCAAGCGGAAGACCGTATCATACATTAAGAAATAATTTTCATGAAATAAAAGATGATATCCTTTTTTTAGCTGAAAATGGTGCATATGTAATGTATAAGGGCAAGGAACTATATTCCTCAACTATGTCAAAAGAAAGAGTCCATAAAATTATTGAAGAAGCTAGGAAAGTTCCTGAAACCAATATAGTTTTATGTGGTAAAAAAAGAGCTTATATTGAAAATAGTGATGATGAAGTATTTATGGAAGAATTTAATAAATATTATCATGAATATGAAAAAGTTGATGATTTACTTTTAGTTGAGGATGATATTATTAAAGTATCAATTCATGATAAATTAGGTTCTGCTGAGAATTCTAATAATATAATTACTCCTGTTTGGGGAGAGGAATTTCAAATCACAGTTTCAGGACAAGTTTGGTTAGATATAGGAAAGAAAGGTATAAATAAAGGGAAATCACTAAGAACTATCCAAAGATTGTTAGGAGTTCAAAAAGAAGAAACCATGGTTTTTGGAGATTATTATAATGATGTTGAAATGCTAGGGGAAGCCTATTATAGTTATGCAATGAAGAATGCTCCGGAGGATGTAAAATCATATAGTAGATTTATTGCAAAGACAAATGATGAAGAAGGAGTAATTCAAGTTATAAGGGAAAAGGTATTGAAGGAAGCTTAGAAGTTGGAGGAAATATGGAATATAAAAAAAGTATTGAATATATTCATAGCTTAAATAAGTTCGGTATGAATTTTGGATTAAGTAGAACGGAACGGTTACTTGAACTATTAGGTAATCCACATAAAAAAGTAAAATTTATTCACTTAGCAGGTACTAATGGCAAGGGTTCAACCACGGCTATGATAAGTAATATATTAAAAGAAGCAGGATATAAAGTTGGTATGTTTACATCTCCATATTTAGAAGAGTTTGAGGAACGTATACAAATAAATGGAGTGAATATTCCAAAAGACCATCTGACTAAGTGTGTCAATGAAATAAGGGAAATAGTTGATGTAGTTGCTGAAGAAGGATTAGGTCAACCTACAGAATTTGAAGTGATTACATGCATAATGTTTAAATATTTTTATGATATGAAAATAGACTTTGGAGTAATAGAAGTTGGACTTGGTGGAAAGTTGGACTCTACTAACGTATTAACACCTATTTTAACTGTTATAACTTCAATTAGTTTTGATCATATGAATATTTTAGGTAATACCTTAAAGGAAATAGCTAGTGAGAAAGCTGGTATTATTAAAGAAAATGTTCCAGTTGTATTATACCCACAAGAAAGAGATGCTTTAGAAGTCATTAAAGCTAAGGCTAAGGAATTAGAATCAAAAATATATAATGTTAATCCTATTTCTTCAAAATTTTTAGGAGTGCTACAAAAGGATTCTAAAGTATTTCAAAGAATGCAATACACTATAGAAAATAAAAGCTTGGAAATAAACTTACCTTTATTAGGTAAACACCAGATAGTTAATTGCTTAACTGCTATAACTGCAATAAAGGTTTTAGAAGAACTTGGTGAAATATCAATAAGCTATAATGTTATTTCTAAAGGGTTAGAAGAAGTTGAGTGGAAAGGTAGAATGGAACTATTAAGTGACAAACCTTATATACTAATTGATGGGGCACATAATATAGACGGAATAAGAAAACTTAAAGAAAACCTAAGAACTTACTTTAATTATAAAAATTTAGTATTGATTTTAGGGATACTGGCTGATAAGCAAGTAGATGAAATGATTAGGGAAATATGCCCTTTAGCAAAAGAAGTTGTTGCAGTTACTCCACATTCAGATAGAGCCGAATTATCTGAGGTTTTAAGGGATAAAATCTTAGAACAAGAAATAGAAGCTATTTCTATGGATAATTATGAAGAGGCATATAGATATGCGGTAAGTAAGATTGCCGAAGATGATATGCTTTTAATTTGCGGTTCACTATATATGATTGGAGATATGAGAAAGTTAATTAGAAATAATATTTGATTATGTTATCTATAAATGAAGCTCGGAAAATACCGGGCTTTATAAATTTAAGAAAATATTTAAAATTACAAAAAGAAATTGATGATATAATTAATATACTTATTAATAACTGGAGGTAATTATGCTAGCTTATAATACTAACAAGGAAAAAAGATTCTTGGGAACATTTAGGGATACAATAAAAGACATAGTTCATAATAAGTATTTTATAATTACATTTATACTTATTTTCTTAAAGTCAATTTTATTTATGGCATTAATTTCAGATGATAAAGCAAATGGAATTAATCCTATGAGAGTATTTTATTCATTTCCACCTTTTTTAGTTTATTTTAGTTTTATCTTGATATTTTTATCATTTGGATTTTTATTTTCTAAAAAAGGACAAGCTATTAGTTTTTTAGTACTTAATGTTGTGTTTACAATATTCATAATAGGTGATTTGTGGTACTTTAGAAGTAATTCTTCATTTATATCATTATATATGCTTAAGATGACCAGCAACTTAGATAATTTAGGTTCATCGATTATTTCAATGGTTAGATTAGTAGATTTAGCATTTATTATAGATATTGTTGTTTTATTAATAATGATAATAAGAGATAAACAAATTAAAGTAAAAAGAAATTTATTAGCATTTCTATTAGCATTAATATTACCAATTCTTTATCTAACATATGCGCATATAAAAATAGATACATATAATAAAGGCTTTGAAAATCAAATGATATTTAGAAAGAGTTGGAGTCCGAATCAGACTATATCAAATTTAACTCCAATTGGATATCATATTTTTGATTCATATAATTATTATAAGGAATCTAAGCCATATGAACTTTCAAGTGAAGAAAAGAAACAGACTGAAGATTGGTTCTCAAAAAAGAAAGAAAATCTTCCTGATAATAAGTATTTCAATAGTATGCAAGGGAAAAATGTTCTTATAATTCAATGGGAATCATTAGAGAACTTTGTAATTGGTCAAAAAGTTAATGGACAAGAAATTACTCCAAATCTTAATAGGATTCTAAAGAATTCTTATTATTTTGATAATTTTCATGAGCAAACATGGAATGGTACAAGTTCTGATGGAGAGATAATTACTAATACATCAACACTACCAGTTAGAGAAGGAGCCACAGCATTTAGATATCCAGGAAACCAGTATCAATATTCTTTCCCAAATATTTTTAAGAACATGGGATATTCAACTTTTGCATCTCACCCAGATAAAGGTTCATATTGGAACTGGATGCCAGTACTTAAATCAGTAGGATATGAAAAAACTGCAGATTCAACAAATTATAATATTGATGAAGTAATTAACTTAGGAATTAGTGATAGAAGTTACTTAAGCCAATATGCAGATAAACTAAAAGAATTAAAAGCTCCATTTTTATCTTATACGGTAACATTAACCAGTCACTCGCCATTTGAGTTACCAGAAGCTGATAAGACCTTAAAGTTACCAAGTAATTTGGAGAACACAAAACTTGGAGGATATTTTCAGTGCATTAATTACACCGATAAATATATAGGAGATTTCTTTGATAAATTAGATAAAGAAGGAATACTAAAAAACACTGTTGTAGTTATCTATGGAGATCATGAAGGGGTTCATAAGTTTTATGGAGATGAAGTTCAAAAAACAAGTGGACTTGAACCATGGATGAAAGAAAATAATAGAGAAGTTCCACTTATTATTTATAATGATAGTATTTCTGGAGAAGTAAAACATGTTCAAGGTGGGCAAGTTGATACATTGCCAACTGTTGCATATCTATTTGGTGTGAACTTAGACAAAGAAAGTAATAAAACAGTCGGAAGAAACTTACTAAATACTAAGAAAGATTTCACCATACTTGAAACAAGAGAATTTGTAGGGACAGAATCTTATAACGGGGAAAAAGAAGACATGCTTAAGGCTATCGATTTAAGTGATAAGCTTATTAGAGCCAATTACTATAAGTAGTAGGAGGAATAACGTGAAGAAAATATATTATTTCGCAGCATTGATACCAATAATATTTCCTATAATATCAAAGGAAGATTTAATTCCATGGGCTATTGCAATATATTTTATATATAGAAGCTTTAAGAAGATTGAAAGTTTAGAGAACAATATTAAACGTAAGATATTTACTAATGTAATGTTATCTGGAGTTTGCATTATAGCATTTAATGTAGTTTCAACATTGATTGAGAGCTACTTAGCAAAGATGTTACTTTAAAAAATATATATTAAGTTATAAAAGGCTAATAATAAAAGCAATTTTTATTATTAGCCTTTCTGTTTTAGTTATATATGAAATGAGTTGTATAAAAGTATTTTATTAATCAGATGATAGAAATTTTATTATCATTTATATATTAAGACACATATATTGTAATACAAAAGATAAGGAGGGTGAATTTAGGTGGAAGGACTTTGCGTTTGTAATACTGCTTCTAATTCGTTAAGTTTTATAGATATAAATAATTATAAGCAAATAGTATGCCCGATAGTCTTAGGAGAATGTCCCTCAGGCCCACACGGATTATGCTTATGGGGAGAAAATATTATTACAGCAAATAGTTATGGTGATTCCTTATCAGTAGTTTCCATAAGATTAAAAAAAGAAATGGAAAACCTATATATCGGATCCCATCCAAATGATATCAAGGTTTATTGCAATAAAGGTTATGTGTTATGTGGTGAAAGTAATAGTTTGATTATAATAGACTTAATAAGCAAGAAAATTATGAAAGAAATATCTCTAGGGGTATATCCTCACTATATGTATATAAATAAATCTGGTAAAGCATCAATTGTAAATATGGATTCAAATGAAATCACTGTTTTTGATTGTAACCAAGACGAGAAGATAATGAGTATACAGGTTGAAGAAACACCTACAAAATGTTATATATCTAAAAATGAAGAGGATATATATGTATGTGAAAGTAAATTAGGGCTAAACAAAAGAGGAAGTATATCTAAGTATGATATTAGAAGTGGTAAAAAACTATATGAATATAAGGTTGGATTTGGGCCAGTAGATTTTTATTACGGCGAAAATTTTATATATGTTTCAAATTTTGAAGAGGGAACTGTAGGATTTCTGAATCTAGATAATGAGGAGTATACAGATATTAGAATTGGCGGTATGCCAAGAGGGATTATTGAAGTTAAAGACAGGGTATATGTTGCAGATAACTTTAAAAATAAACTATATATAATAAATAAAGCTAGAGAAATAGAAAAAACCATAACTTTAGGAAAAGAACCTAATGATATGGTTTATTATAACTTACTGGATTAAAGCATTGATTATTTTAGTATAAATTTCAGAAGAGTCTTCCTTCCACTTATGACAAAGGTCAACAGCCTGCTTTTTTGAAGCAACACTTAATTTAATATCAATTAATAAGGAGTCATTTTCTAATGCTTTTAGATTAACCAAAAAGGAGTTGTTATTATCTAGGGTGTAGTCACTATGAATAGTAAGCTCCTTTTTAATTTTTTCACTTTTTTCTTTAATATAATCATCCAAAATTGATAATTTTGATGAAGATATTCTATCTCCAAAGAAATCTAATACGCTATTTCCTTTAGGGGTTAAATGAATAAAACTTTTTTCATTAACCTCTTCATATTTAATGAAATCAGTTGTAACTAAATCATTTATATATTGTTGGAGAGTGAAGTAGTTTATAAAACTAGTTTCTAAAACCAAATCAGTTAATTGAGTTTTGGTTAATGGATATTTTATATTTTTAACTATATATAAAAGTATTAACTTATTTTCAGCTAATTCTAGAGTGTTTTCCTTCATATTGCCCTCCATTGAATATATATAATAAATTGATATCGAAAAGTCTATAATGTGTATTTTGAATTTACTTTTTTAATTATAGCACAAAATATTGGGTTTGTAAGTAATGAATATTAAATAAACATAATATATATAGATTAAAAGGCTAATATTTTATCATTAATTATAATAATAATAAGTACGAGACAAAATTCACAAGTATTGTAAAAAATAATTAGAATATTACGATAATATATTTAAAAGCTGGTAATATACTGTATAAATTCAATTTATTATTTAATATTAATTGTGCTAAATATTATATAAATAACTATTTTTTTATAAAAATTAATTGTGAATTTTAATCAATTTTATTGAAAAAATAAAAACAATTGTATTATAATTGATGTATATCTAAAAATTTCCTATAATTGGCTTTTGATAAAGTTTTTATAAAAACTAATGGAGAGAGGGGTAAAGATGGACAATTTAATGTTAAACAATAAGATTTATTTAGAGGGGAAAGTATTATCAAAATTAGAATTTTCACATGAGATGTATGGTGAGGGATTTTACAGCTTTAATATGGAGGTTCAAAGACTATCAGATTCCGTTGATGTTCTAAGTATAACAGTTTCTGAAAGACTTTTAACTGAAATAGAATTAGAGATAGGGATGGATATAATAGTTGAGGGACAGTTAAGAAGCTATAATAAATTTGTTGATGGCTCTAACAGATTAATATTAACTGTATTTGCAAGAAATATTATTCCATGTCTAGAAAGAAGTAAAAATCCTAATGAGATTTTCCTAGATGGATACGTTTGTAAAGAGCCAGTTTACAGAACAACTCCATTTGGAAGAGAAATAGCTGATTTATTACTAGCAGTTAATAGAGCATATAATAAGTCAGATTACATTCCTACAATTGCATGGGGTAGAAATTCAAGATTTTGTCAAACACTAGAGGTAGGGGACAATATTAGAATTTGGGGAAGACTTCAAAGTAGAGAATATCAAAAGAAGGTTGGGGAAAATCAAGTCATAAAGAAAGTTGCTTATGAAGTTTCTATTTCTAAAATGGAAAAAGTTCAAAAAGAAGACGAAAGCTGTCTTGAAAATGAAGAAAGTCAGAGTTTGCAAGAAAATACTTCATTTGGAGCGTAGCAAATAGTTTTTATATTAAAGAGATAGGGATTATAGGTATAAAAAACCTGGATATGATATATATCCAGGTTTAATTTTCTTATTTTCTTAAATCATCTAATATTTTTGTCTTATCCTTTGTCTTATCATCAACTTCTTTAATGATCTTTGCAGGTGTTCCAGCAACTACTACACCTTCTGGAACATCTTCCACAACAACAGAGCCAGCTGCAACAACAGAACCGTTACCTATTTTAACTCCTTCAAGGATAACTGCATTTGCTCCTATAAGAACATCATCGCCTATAATGCATGGTTCTTTTGAAGGTGGTTCTAGAACCCCAGCAACAACAGCTCCAGCCCCAAGATGAACTCTTTTGCCAAGTTTTCCTCTAGCTCCTACAACAGCATTCATATCAACCATTGTACCTTCACCAATTTCTGCGCCTATATTTATTACTGCCCCCATCATTACTACAGCATTTTTTTCAATTGTTACTTTGTCTCTTATTATAGCACCTGGTTCAATTCTTGCATCAACCTCTAGTAAGTTTAACATAGGTACTGCAGAATTTCTTCTATCTATTTCATCTCTGAAATGTCTGATTTTTTCTTTGTTATCAAGAATTAATTTTGTGATTTCATCGCTTTCTCCATATAGAACATAAAAATTTGCTGATCCATACCATTCAATATTTCCAAAATCACAGCCACTTAAATCTCCATTTATGTACACTTTAACAGGTGTTGACTTTTTAGCTTCTTTTATAAATCTTGCAATTTCATATGGATCTGTAAAATTATAACTCATGTGATCACCCCTTCAATGAATTTTGTATGTAAATTATGCTATAATAAGTATAATTATAAACAATTATTAGTACTCTTAAAAGGGGGAAAATGCAAATTATTCATTTTTACATAAAATATTACTAAGGAGTGAATCAAATGAAACTAGAAAATGGAATGATTCAGATATATACAGGCAATGGAAAAGGTAAGTCAACTGCAGCTATTGGTCAAGGGATTAGAGCAGCTGGAAATGGACTTAACGTTATAATGATTCAATTTTTAAAAAGTAATGAAACTGGTGAATTAAAAATATTAGGAAATCTTGTAGAAAATTTTAAGCTTATACGAATGGAGAGCAGAAAAGATTTCGTATGGAATTTAAACAAAGAACAAATTGAAGAACTTAAAATTGAAATTAATAATGAGTATAATTATGCGTTAGAGCTCTTGAAAAACAATGAATGTGATGTGTTAATACTGGATGAAATATTTGGAGTGCTTAAGAATGGTTTTCTAAATGAAAGTGATATAATTAATTTATTTGAGAATAAAAGAAATGAAACAGAAATTATATTAACGGGAAGAAATGCACCACAATCCATTATTGAAAGAGCAGATTTAGTAACAGAAATGGTTGAAGTAAAACATTATTTCTCAAAAGGTGTAAGTGCTAGAAAGGGGATTGAATTTTAATGAATAAAAATGTCGAAAAAGTTGAAATCTCAGGAATTCGAAAATTTTTCAATTTAGTTAATGAAGTAGATGGAGCTATATCATTGACACTTGGACAGCCGGACTTTAATGTGCCAGAGAGCATTAAGGCTGGAATAGTAAAAGCATTAGAAGAAAATAAGACTGAATATACTTCAAATGCAGGAATTCTGCCACTAAGAGAAAGAATATCTTCATATCTTGAAAGTTTAGGAATTTCATTCTTAGCAGATGAAATATGCATAACTATTGGAGGAAGTGAAGGATTATATTCTGTATTATCAGCAGTAGTTGAGCCAGGTGAAAAAGTGTTAGTGCCAGCTATTGGGTATCCTGCATACGAGAATATATTAAAAATAATTGATAGTGAGCCTATAGAATATAACTTAAATGAAGATTTTACTTTGAATATAGAAGATATAGAAGAAAAAATCAAGAAATATGAAATCAGAAAAATTATATTATCCTATCCTTCAAATCCTACTGGAGCAATTTTATCTTTGGAAGATAGAAAAAAAATAGCTGAATTAATTAAAAAATATGATATAATTGCATTGACAGATGAAATCTATAGTTCTTTATGCTATGATGAGTATTATTCGATTGCTCAAGTTAAAGAATTAAAAGATAATATTATATACATAGGTGGATTCTCCAAGATGTTTTCTATGACTGGACTTAGAATAGGTTTTATTGGAGCTACATCTAAATATATGAAGGAAATTATGAAGGTACATCAGTATAATGTCTCATGTGCTCCATCAATTATTCAATGGGGAATTTATTATGGATTTGATTTGGCATTAGAAGATTTGGAGAGAATGAAAAAATCATTTGTAGAAAGAAGAGATTTGGTTTATAATAGGTTAAAAAGTATGGGGATGGATGTAGTAAAACCTAAAGGGGCGTTTTATATATTTCCATCCATTAAGAAATATAATATTTCATCTAAGGATTTCTGTGAAAAACTTCTATTTGAAAAGAAGCTTGCCTGTGTTCCAGGGGATGCCTTTGGAGAAGCAGGTGATGGATTTTTTAGAATAAGCTATTGTTATTCTAAAGAAAGTTTAATAAAAGCATTGGATATAATTGAACAATTTATATCGGAAATATAGTGTATAAAGAAAGATGCCAATGAAGGTGTTTCATAAGTAGTATTAATTACTCAATTTTGAAACATCTTCTTTTTATATAAATACATTTATTAAATTAAGATAAATATATTCTAATTAGGTAAATAATAGTAGTATAATGTTAATATAAACATATTTTTATTGAAATTATTTCAAGAAATGGTTAAAATTATTATTAGGTTTATACGTGATAAAACACTATTTTAATATTTTTACAAAAATATTAAAATGATATCTATAAGTATATATTTTTATCAATTTTAATGTTTATAACCATATTAAATTAAGGAGATGATTTGGACTGATTAAGAACTTGAAAACTAGAAATGGCTGATATTAAAGGATACAAACGTTTTCTGTTTTTATACTTGTATATGAGAAATAGTCAAAAAAATAAATAGTAATTTAACAAAGTACTAATGAAAGTTAATAATTATTACTATATTATATTGACTTTTAACAATAATATAATATAATTGTAATTGAATTATTTGTATGTATTTGGCGAAAGGTAAAGAGGAGGAATAAAATGTTAAAGTATGTGCTTAAGAGATTGGTTGCAAGCATAATAACCATTTGGGTTGTTGTTTCAGCTACATTCTTCTTGATGAGATTCATGCCTGGTGGTCCATTTGATGGTGAAAAAATGACTGCTCAGACAAAAAAGAATTTAGAAGTTAAATATGGATTGGACAAGCCACTTGGTGAACAATATATTAATTACTTGGGTAATTTAGTTAAATGGGATTTGGGTGACTCAATTGTTACTTATCCTGGTAGAACAGTAAATTGGATAGTAAATTATTCATTCCCAGCTTCTGCAAAAGTTGGTGCATTATCAATAGTAGCTTCTTTAATTGTAGGTATTTTATTGGGGATAATTTCCGCTTTAAAACAAGGGAAATGGCAGGATCAATTTTGTATGTTCCTAGCTACCCTAGGGGTTACAATACCGAGTTTCGTTATTTCAGCGGTATTAATTTATTACTTTGCAGTTCAATGGAAACTACTTCCTGCCACAGGATTCTCGGGTGCTAAGAATTATGTAATGCCTGTGATAGCGCTTGCAGGTTCTTCTACAGCATTTATTACAAGATTAACAAGAAACAGACTTATTGATGTTCTAAAAGCTGATTATATAAGAACTGCAAAAGCGAAAGGTTTGAGCGAGACTACAGTAATTTTTAAACATGCGCTTAAAAATTCGATGATTCCAGTAGTAACTTATATGGGACCACTAATTGCAGCAGTTCTTACAGGGTCTTTTGTTGTAGAAAAAATATTTGCGATCCCTGGTCTTGGAAGAGAATTTGTTCAATCTGTTACAAATAGAGACTATACAACTTTACTGGGAGTAACAGTATTCTTTTGTATATTCCTAATAGTTGCAAACTTTGTTGTAGATATTTTGTACGTTTTTATAGATCCAAGGATAAAACTAGAAAACTCAGAATCATAGAATTGGAGGGAATAAAGTGGAATTTTCAAAAGAATTATTTGAGCCATTAAGTAGTGAAGAAAAGAAAATTGAACAGATCGCTAGACCTTCAGTAACTTATTGGCAAGATGCATGGAGAAGATTGAAAGGAAATAAGGTTGCACTTATATCCTTAGTTGTAATAGTAATAATTACTTTGTTAGCAATTTTTGTACCTAGTTTTTCTAAATTTGATTATGCTAACAATGATTTAAACGCAGCAAATTTAAAACCATCTGGTACTCATTGGTTTGGGACAGACCAATTAGGTAGAGATGTATTCGTTAGATGTATGTATGGTGCAAGATATTCAATGATAATAGCTTTCGTATCAGTTGTTATAAACATAGTTATAGGAATTATATACGGAGGAATATCAGGATATTTTGGTGGTAGAATTGATAATATAATGATGAGAATAGTAGATATATTATATGCTATTCCAACAACAATTATAGTTGTACTATTAATGACAGTATTAAGTAAACCTGGTGAGTCTGGTGGAAGTGATTTAACAAGTATAATAATAGCACTTGCTGTTACATACTGGTTAAACATGGCTAGAATTGTAAGAGGAGAAATCCTTCAACTTAAAAATCAAGAATTTGTTTTAGCTGCTAAAACTTTAGGAGCATCAGGAAGTAGAATAATATTTAGACATTTAATCCCTAATGCAATGGGTTCAATTATTGTTACTATGACATTATTAATACCTTCTGCTATATTTACTGAAGCATTTTTAAGCTTTATAGGACTTGGTATTTCTGCACCAAAGGCTTCATTAGGAACATTGGCTAGTGATGCTATGGGAGCTATTTACCTTTTCCCATATCAATTATTCTTCCCATCTTTAATGATTTGTTTAATCATTTTAGCCTTTAATTTATTTGGAGATGGATTAAGTGATGCTTTAGACCCTAAAATGAGAAAGTAGGAGGAAAGAAAATGAGTAAATTACTAGATGTTAAAGATTTGAAAACCTCCTTTTTCACTCATGTTGGAGAAGTTAAGTCTGTAAGAGGAATTTCTTTTTCACTTGAAAAAGGGGAAGCATTAGGAATAGTTGGAGAATCAGGTTGTGGTAAAAGTGTTACCATGATGAGTATTATGAAATTATTACAAGAAAATGGGAAAATAACCGGAGGAGAAGTAGACTTCGACGGAAAAAATATAACTAAGTTTAGTGAAAAGGAAATGGAAAAAATCAGAGGAAATGAAATGGGAATGATTTTCCAAGATCCTATGACAAGCTTAAATCCAGTTTTCACAGTTGGACAACAACTTACAGAGCATTATATAAAACATAAAAAGGTATCAAAAGCTGATGCTGAAAAGAAAGCAATTGAAATGCTAGGATTAGTAGGTATTCCTTCACCAGAGAAAAGAATGAAACAATATCCTCATGAATTCTCAGGTGGTATGAGACAAAGAGTTATGATAGCAATGGCACTTATATGTGAACCAAAACTACTTATTGCAGATGAACCTACAACAGCATTAGATGTAACTATACAAGCTCAAATACTTGAGCTTATGAAAAAACTTAAAGATGAATTAGGAACATCAATAATTCTAATTACTCACGACTTAGGAGTAGTAGCAGATGTATGTTCAAAAATAAATGTAATGTATGGTGGATTAATAGTTGAAACAGGTGATGTTAGAGAAATATTCTACAATCCTAGACATCCTTATACATGGGGTCTTTTGGGTAGTGTACCTAATCCTAAAAAACTATTAAAAGAAAAATTAACTCCTATTGAAGGACAACCACCAGATTTGTTAAATCCACCAGCTGGATGTCCTTTTGCGGCTAGATGTAAATATGCTATGAAGGTATGTTTAGAAAATCAACCACCATTAATGGAAATTGGTGAAAATCATAGAGCTGCTTGTTGGTTAAATCATCCAAATGCGCCTAAAGTAGAGTCACCTATAAAGAAGGGAGAGTAACCAATGAAAGAAAATAAAGTAATTTTAGAAGTAAAAGAGTTAAGTAAATTCTTTCCTGCAAACAAAGGGATATTTTCTAAAAAAAGCTATGTTAAAGCAGTTGATAGAGTTAGTTTCTCCATAAATAGAGGTGAAACTTTAGGATTAGTAGGGGAGTCAGGATGTGGTAAAACTACAACTGGTAGAACTGTACTTAAGCTATATAATCCTACAGCAGGTAGCATAATTTATGATGGTAAGGACATTACTAATTTATCTTCTAAAGAAATGATACCTTATAGAAAAAAAATGCAGATGATATTCCAAGATCCTTATGCATCATTAAATCCAAGAATGACCGTAGGAGATATTGTTGCTGAAGCTTTGGATATTCACAAAATATTGCAAGGTAATGAAAAATTAGATAGAGTAAGAGATCTTCTTAATAAGGTTGGATTAAATGGAGATCATATTAACAGATATCCGCATGAATTCTCTGGCGGACAAAGACAAAGAATAGGAATAGCTAGAGCACTAGCAGTTGAACCTGATTTTATTGTTTGCGATGAGCCAATTTCAGCTTTGGATGTTTCAATTCAAGCACAAGTAGTTAATATGCTTGAGACATTACAAGAAGAATTAGGATTAACTTATTTATTCATTGCACATGATTTGTCAATGGTTAAGCATATTTCTACTCATATTGGGGTAATGTATTTAGGTAGAATGGTTGAGAAAGCGGAGAGCAATAAACTTTATGCTAAACCACTTCATCCTTATACACAAGCGTTATTATCAGCAATTCCAATTCCTGATCCAGATGAAGCTAAGGAGAAGAAGAGAATAGTTTTAGAAGGAGATATTCCTTCACCTATTGATCCTCCACCAGGATGTAGATTTAGAGGAAGATGCAAATATGCTAAGCCTATTTGTGCTGAAGTAGATCCAGAAATGAAGGATGTTGGAGACGGTCACTTTGTTGCCTGTCACTTATATTAAGCTTATAATTGCAAAGCAATTATTATAAATAATTTATTAAGGGGGAAAATTTATGAAAAAGACTCAGTTAAAAAGAGTTTTTGCTACTTCTTTAGCAGTAGCATTAAGCTTATCAGTTTTAGCTGGATGTGGAAAGAAAGATGATGCATCAGCTAACGTTGCTCAAGTTATTAAATATAACTTAGGCTCAGATCCTAAAACTTTAGATCCAGCATTAAACTCTGCGGTTGATGGTTCAATCGTTATGGTTAATGCATTTGAAGGATTAATGAAACTAGATGATAAGGATAAACCAATTCCAGGAGTTGCAGAAAAATATGATGTAAGTGCTGACGGGTTAACTTATACTTTCCACTTAAGAGATTCTAAGTGGTCAGATGGTTCAACTGTAACAGCTAAGGACTTCGAATATGCTTGGTTAAGAGCATTAGATCCAGCTACAGCTGCTGAATATGCTTACCAAATGTATTACCTAAAGAATGGTGAAGCATTCAACACTGGAAAAGCTAAGAAAGAAGATGTAGGAGTTAAAGCTATAGATGATAAAACTCTTGAAGTTAAGTTAGAAAAACCAACTTCATACTTCTTATCATTAATGGCATTCCCAACTTACTTCCCAGTAAAACAAGATGTAGTTTCAAAGGATAAGGATTGGGCAACTAAACCTGAAACTTATATCACTAATGGAGCATTTAAAATGAAAGAATGGAAGCCAAAGGATTCTATCACTTTTGTTAAGAATGATAACTATTATGATACTAAAAATGTTAACTTAACTGAAATCGACTATAAATTAATCCAAGATGAAACTTCTGCTTGGGCATCATACAAAGCTGGAGATCTTGATATGACTGATACAGTTCCATCTGTAGAAGTACAAAATGCTTTAGCTGATAAAACAGCTACAAACTTCCCTAACTTAGGAACATACTACTATCATTTCAATGTTTCTGATAATGCTAAAAATGTAAATGCAGATGCTGCTAAAGTTTTAGCAAACGTTAAGGTTAGAGAAGCATTAAACCTTGCTATCAATAGAAAAGATATAACTGATAAAGTAACTAAGGGTGGTCAAATTCCAGCATTCTCATTCGTACCACAAGGTATTTCAGATGCAAATGGAAAAGACTTCGCTGGTAAGCAATACTTTAATCCAGAAGGTGACGTTGCTAAAGCTAAACAATTATTAGCTGATGCTGGTTATGCAGATGGAAAAGGATTCCCAACTTTAGAATTATTATATAACTCTGAAGGTGGTCATAAAGATATAGCTCAAGCTATACAAGATATGTGGAAGAAGAACTTAGGAATTAATGTTGAACTTAAAAACCAAGAATGGAAAGTATTCCAAGTTACTAGAAAGCAAAAGAACTATGAACTTGCTAGAGGTGGTTGGTTAGGTGACTACGTTGATCCAATGACATTCTTAGATATGTGGACTTCTGATTCAGGTCAAAATGACTCTGGATACAAGAACCCAGATTATGATGCTTTAATTGAAAAAGCTAAATCAGAAACAGATGCAGCTAAGAGATCAGATTATATGCATCAAGCAGAAGATCTATTAATGAAAGATCTTCCAATAGCACCAATTTACTACTATACTGCAGTTAAAGGTGTTAAAGACTATGTTAAAGGATTAAGAGTTTCTCCATTAGGATTCGTATACTTTGACAAAGTTTCTATAGCTAAACATTAATATTAATAAAAAGAGGCTTTTGGCCTCTTTTTTATTTTGGTAATATATAAAAAAGTACTGCATATAGCAGTACTTTTTAAAAATTAAGATTCAATACATCATCCATATTATAAAGCGAAGGTGAAGAGATGCCAGCCATATATTCACAAGCTTTTAAAGCACCAACAGCAAATACTTCTCTTGATATTGCTTTATGGGTAAGTTCTATAACTTCTCCTGTACCTGCAAAAATAACTTCATGATCTCCTACAATACCACCACCTCTTACAGCATGAATTCCAATCTCTGAATGTTGTCTTTTTGCAAGTCCATCTCTGCCATTTACAAAATGAGCCTCTTCCTTGATTGAATCCTTAATAGTATCAGCTAATAATACAGCTGTACCAGATGGAGAATCTAATTTTTGATTGTGATGTTTTTCAATAATTTCTATATCATAATTATCATATAAAAATGGAGTTACTTTTCTTAATATATTATTTATTAAATTAATTCCTATACTCATATTAGCTGAGCGGAATATTGGAATAGTTTTTGATGTAGTACTTATTAATTTTAAGGCTTCTTCATCAAAGCCTGTTGAACATATAACAATTGGTTTATTGTTCTTTACAGAAAAGTTGAGCAAATTATTTAGAGCTGCAGCAGATGAAAAATCTAGTAAAACATCATATTCTAAATTACATTCATCTAAAGATGAGAAAACTGGGTATTTAAGTTCTGGAGCTGCATACCTATCAATTCCACCTACAATTTCTAAATTGGGAAAGTTTTCGCTTGTAGCAGTAATAACTTTTCCCATTCTTCCTGAACATCCATGTAGTAATATTTTTATCATAATAGTCCTCCTACTTTACAAGACCATGTTCTTTTAAAGATTCTAATAATTTTTTCTTGTTTTCTTCTTCCATATCATAAAGTGGTAGTCTTAGATTACCAACCTCATAACCCATTAAATTTAAGGCTGTTTTAACAGGTATAGGATTTGTTTCAATAAATAAATTATTTGTAAGAGTTAGATAATCTAATTGTAATTCTAAGGCACCTTGTAAATCTCCATCAAAATAACGACTACACATTGTGTGAACAACAGAAGGTGCAATATTTGATAAGACAGATATTACTCCTTTACCACCTAAAGATAATACTGGGAGTATTTGATCATCATTTCCTGAATATATATCTATTTTTCCTCTTAATTTAGATGCAATTTCTGCAATTTGGCTTATATTACCTGAAGCTTCTTTAACTGCTACAATATTTTTGAGCTTAGTAAGTTCCTCTAAAGATTTAGGGGTAATATTCATACCAGTTCTTGATGGAACATTATAAACTATGATTGGTATATTGATAGAATCGTTTATGGCTTTAAAATGTTCAAATAGTCCTCTTTTTGAAGTCTTATTATAGTAAGGGTTTATAACTAAAACACCATCAACTCCTATGCTTTCTGCCCAAACACTCATTTCAATGGAAGCTTTTGTATTGTTTGTTCCAGTACCTGCAATTACAGGAATGCGCTTATTCACTTTTTCTACAGTAAATGAAATAGTAGCCTTACGTTCTGCTTCCGTCATGGTAGAAGCTTCACCAGTTGTGCCACAAACAATAATAGCATCTGTTCCTTCTTGTATTTGCCATTCAATTAGTTCTTCTAGTTTATTAAAATTAACGCCTTCATTATTAAAGGGGGTTATTATAGCAACGCCTGCACCAGTAAAAATAGACATGGGGTTTACCTCCAAATTCATATTCATAGGAAAGACTTTTATCCTATGTATGTATTATAAATATATTTCAATAAAGAAGGGTAAAAATATTTAATACCTTTACCCTTTATGGTTTCTTATTTTTTTGAAATAATAAGTTCAGCAATTTGTATAGCGTTTAGAGCAGCACCTTTTCTTATGTTATCACCAACAACCCAAAGATTTAAACCATTATCTATGGAAAAGTCTCGTCTAATTCTACCAACAAATACTTCATCTTTTCCACTAAATAAAAGTGGGGTAGGGTATTTATCTTCTTTGATATTATCATATACAACTACGCCAGTAGAGTTGCTTAGAAGAGAAAAAATATCTTCTATTTTATAATCATTTATAAGTTCTAAGTTTATACTCTCAGAATGAGAATTTAATACTGGAACTCTAACAGTAGTAGCAGTAATCTTTAAATCTTGATTATGAAGTATTTTTTTTGTTTCCTCAATCATCTTAATTTCTTCTTTAGTATAGCCATTTTCTAAAAATACATCGATTTGAGGAATAACATTTCCTGCTATTGGATACGGGAACTTTTTAGGTGAAGCTCCTTTTATTCCATCCTCTAAATCTTTAATACCTTGAACACCAGCCCCAGAAACTGCTTGATAAGTTGAATAAACAATTCTTTTAATACCATACTTATCGTGAATTGGTTTTAAAGCAACCATAGCTTGAATTGTTGAACAATTTGGATTCGCTATAATTCCTTTATGCCAATTAATATCTTCAGGATTTACTTCAGGTACCACTAAAGGTACTTCAGGATCCATTCTCCAAGCACTTGAATTATCAATTACTGTAGCCCCGTATTTTGAAAAGATAGGAGCAAATGTTTTTGAAGTATCTCCTCCAGCAGAAAAAAGAGCAAAATCAATTTTCTTATCTTTTATATTTTTTTCTACAGTAGCCTCTACAAGGATATCTTGTCCTTTGAACTTTAAAGTTTTCCCTTCACTTCTCTCAGAAGCAAAAAGATAAAGTTCTTTTACTGGAAAATTTCTCTCCTCAAGAATTTCTATGAATTTTCTACCTACGTTTCCAGTAGCCCCAACTATTGCTACGTTATACAAAATAATCCCCTCCTAAATATTATAAAATGATTTTAAAATCATCATAACTTTACTATAGTGAAATGTCGTATAAATATCAAGTTTTTTAGAAAATTTATATCATATATAGGTATATTTTTTAAAATTTAATAGCAGAATAGAAGATGAAATAACTTTAAGGGGGTAAATTATGACAAAAACACCACTTAAAAAGATAATTAAGTCTAAAATTAAAGCTAATAAACAATTAACTGAAGCAGAACTTTTAAGAGAAAAAATCAAATATGAAATTGCTGAGGAACTAGGACTTAAAGATAAAGTGGATGAATTTGGCTGGCCAGGACTTACAGCAGAAGAAACAGGGAGAATTGGCGGTATAATGACAAAAAGAAAAAGGATGCTAAAAATTCCTAGTAATGATGAAATTTTAGGTAGAAAATAAGTTGACTTATGATATTATAATTTATAATATAATTTAGTAAGATTTTCTTTGGGGGACATATTATGAGTCAATATAAAAATTTATCCAATATATATGATAATTTAATATATGAGGACATAGACTATGAAAAAATATCAGATTTTATAATGAAAGTTGCTAAGTTACATAATATTAATCATGATAAGTACTTAGATTTAGCAACTGGTACAGGAAATGTAGCAAAATATATCTGCAAACATTTTAGAGAAAATTTCCTTGTAGATTTATCAGAAGAAATGCTAATGGAAGCAGGAGAAAAAGTAAGAAAAAACAAAAGTAATGCTAAAGTAGTATTGCAAGATATGAGATACCTTGAATTAAATAGAAAGTTTAATCTAATAACTTGCGTTTTAGATTCTACAAATTATATTCTGTCTACAGAAGATTTAAAACTTTATTTTAATGGAGTATATAATCATCTTGAGGATAACGGAATTTTTATATTCGATATAAATTCTAGTTATAAGATAAAAGAAGTATTGGGGAATAATATTTTTAATTACAATACTGATGAAATATTTTATTCTTGGGAAAATTATATAGAGGATGATATAGTTGAAATGGAGCTTACTTTTTTTGTTAAAGAGGGAAACTATTATAGGAGATTTGAGGAATATCACAGAGAAAGAGCTTATGAAGAAAAAGAGCTTGAGGATACTATATCATCTATTGGATTCAAAATTTTAGGCAAGCATGATGATTACACCGAAGCTTCAGTTATACCTAAATCAGAAAGAATTGTGTATATATTAAAAAAATAGGAGGGATTATATATGGAAGATAGAATCATTAAAGCCACTGCAAAAGGTGGTTATGTTAGAATAATTGCAGGTCAGACAACAAATTTAGTTCAAGAAGGTGCAAGAATTCATGATTGTACACCAACTGCTGCATCTGCGCTAGGGAGAATGCTAACTGGAGCTGCTCTTATGAGTACAATGCTAAAGTCTGATAAAGAGGTAATCACATTGCAAATTAAGGGGGGAGGAGAAGCTAAAGGAGTTACTGTTACAGCATATAATGACGCTACAGTTAAAGGATTTATTGGAAATCCATATGTTAACCCACCTTTAAATTCAGTAGGTAAACTAGATGTTGGAGGAGCTATAGGGAAAAATGGTAGTCTAACAGTTATTAAAGATCTTGGATTAAAGGATCCATACGTTGGACAAGTTCCGATTCATTCTGGAGAAATTGCAGAAGATCTTTCCTATTATTTTACTGTTTCAGAACAAACCCCTTCAGCAGTAGCGTTAGGAGTGTTGGTTGATAGAGATTATTCAATTAAGGCTTCAGGCGGATTTATTATTCAAATGTTGCCAGGTGCAGATGAGTTTATTGCTGATATAATAACCTATAGACTTGAAGAAATACCTCAACTAACATCTATGCTTTCACAAGGAAAGAGTATAGAGGATATAATTAAATACATATTTGAGGATATGGACCTAAAAATAAATGAGACTATTTACCCAGAGTATAAGTGTAACTGCTCAAGAGAAAGAATGGAAAGAGCATTTTTAAGTATTGGAGAAAAAGATTTAACTGAAATTTACGAAGAAGGTAAAGAAGAAGAGTTAATATGTCATTTCTGTAATACAGCTTATAAGTTTACCAATGAAGAAGTAGGAGAACTTTTAAAGCAAGTTAAGAAAGACAAATAGAAAATTATTTAAACAGAAAAAGCAGAGTTTTCACTCTGCTTTTTCTGTTTGGAGGCGCCACCCGGATTTGAACCGGGGGTAAAGGTTTTGCAGACCTCTGCCTTACCACTTGGCTATAGCGCCATAATTTATAAATCTATTTTAGAGATTTGAAATATAAATGTCAATAAAGGAATATATATTTTTTTTTGCAACTTAAAATTATATTCAACATGTATTAGCTTTATACATAAAATAATATAGCTTAAGATAAAGTGAATAGAGACCCACGATCTACTAAGGGTCCTTTTCTGAGACTTATAGGTTCAATATCATATTTTTTCAAGAATTTTAGAACCTCATTCCCTTGATTATAATAAGATAAATCACCGAAAATGCCAAGTTTGTTAGAAGATAATAGCCCAGTCGCCCCCCCAATGAATCCATAGTTCAAACCTGGAAGAAGAATATCACCTGGATTTAATAGAAGTATATCAAAACCATATTTTATTAAAGTTTTATAAATTCCTTTATCAGAGGTAATTAAAGCTTTCTCTCTTAAGATTACTGTAGAGCACTTAGCATATCCTTGTTTTATATTTATTTTTACTTTATCTTTTGAAAAATCTAATAAGGAAAAGTCTGTATACTTTAGATTATGAATTAAATAGTCTTTTAGAACTATAGCATTTAAAGAAATATTTTCTGGGTACGCTGAACCTATAAATCCATTAGAAAGTTTGAATTTAATATCTAGGTTATTTAATTGGTCTAAAAAAGCTAAATCTATATCCTTATTAACAATTAATGAAAAATCTTCTGAATTAGTTAATGAAAGCTGAATATCTGGATGACCATCAATAGCACTATACAATTTAGAAAATTTTGGAACACTTATTATATTATCTACATATTTTGATAGGTTAGTCATTTCTTCATCAGAAGTTCTATAGTCGACAAAAGCTATATTCATTATCTCACATCCTAATAAATCTCTTAATTTAAGGATAATGTCATATAAGGATTTAATCAATAGTATTGTCGATAATTGATAATTTATTTCTGTATATGCTATGAAAATTAATACATACTATAGGTAAGAAGGGAGTGAATATAATGCTTGTTCTTTCTTTAGCATATGATGGTGAAGTGAATTTCATAGAAGATATACAAGAAATAAGAGCCCTTTTTAAAGAGAAAAATATCCATTTAGGTGTTTCAGAGAGTCTTGAAGGAGAGACTCATTTTATAAAGATTTTTTGTGATGAAGAAGAAGATAAGAAGATATTAAATTTAATTCAATTATATATAAGTAATATACTTTATAAGTTAGTAATAAATACGTATAAAAACAAAGCTTTATTTGAATATTTAAATGATACTTTTTTCTTTTTAAAGCATGATGAGATATTAGAAGTTGAAGATAGAATAATGAAAATTCTTAACGGAGAAGAAATAATTAAGGACGAAAATTCTATATACTGTTATAATAGAATAAATAATATAATTGAGAAGATTAAAATATGCATGGAAGAAAATCACGATATAAATATAAATGGATTTATAACCTTCAGAATGAAGGAATTAGCGTTAGATATAGAAGATATTATTGACAAAGTGGTAGAGAAGTACTTAGTTGAAAAAGAATATAAAGAATTTATCAAGCTTCTTAAGTATTTTGTTGATATTCAAGAGAGTAAAATTAAAGAGGTAAATTTAATAGCTCAAGATGAAGGAATTTATAGAATAATCGATGAAAGTGGAAAAGACTTATATGAAGATTTTCTAAAAGAAATTGGCGAGTGTAAACTAGGTAGTAATACAAATATGGAAGATGTTATTATTAGTGGTCTTATAACTAATGCTCCACAAAATATCATTATCCATAGAAGAGAATTTTGCCAAAATCCTGAGTTTCTAGAAACAATTGAGCAAGTATTTGAGAGCAGAGTTATATATTGTGAAGGCTGCAAATCATGTGTTTCTAGTAGAGTGAAAATTAAAAAATAAAAAAGTGTTGACAATATTGGGATATCAGAATATAATAGTTTGAGTAAAGAAGAAACAGCCGTTTCTCACCTTACAGCATTGCTAGTAGGGTTATGTTATCCCATATAATTTTTTGATTTGGATAATTAAGGACGGCGTATGCCGTCCTTTTATTGTTTTTTATGGGTATATTTATCGGAGGTGAACAATATTAATAAGAATTTTGCTGTTAATGAAGAAATTAGAGAAAAAGAAGTTAGAGTTATTGCTGATGACGGTGAACAGTTAGGAGTAATATCTACTAAGGAAGCTTTAAGGATTGCTGAGGAAAAGGACTTAGACTTAGTTATGATTTCACCAACTGCGAATCCACCAGTGTGTAAGATCATGGACTTAGGAAAGTACATCTATGAACAATCTAAAAAAGAAAAAGAAGCTAAGAAAAAGCAAAACGTTATTAATTTGAAAGAAGTAAGAATGAGTCCAACAATTGAGGAACACGACATTAATATTAAAGCAAATAATGCGCGTAAGTTCTTAGATGATGGAGATAAAGTAAAGATTACCGTAAGATTTAGAGGAAGAGAAGCTGATTATTCACACGTAGGTAGAAAAATACTAGATAACTTCTTCTCAAAATTAGAAGAGGTTAGTGTGATAGAAAAAGCAGCTAAGTTAGAGGGCCGTAATATGACAATGATTTTGGCTCCAAAGAAAGTGTAACTGAGAGGAGGATTTTATCATGCCAAAAATGAAAACTCATAGAGGTGCAGCAAAGAGATTTAAGAAGACAGGTACAGGAAAATTAAAGAGAGCTAAAGCTTTCAAGAGCCATATCTTAACAAAGAAAAGCTCAAAGAGAAAGAGAAATCTTAGAACTACAGCATATGTATCACCAGCACAAGAAAAAGTAATGAAGAAATTATTACCATATCTATAATAGAGTAGATCGTAGGAGGTTTAAAATATGGCAAGAGTTAAGAGAGCTGTGAACGCTCGTAAGAATCATAAAAAAGTTTTAAAACTTGCAAAAGGATATTACGGTGGAAAAAGCAGACTATTTAGAACAGCTAATGAATCAGTAATTAGAGCATTAAGAAATGCTTATGTAGGAAGAAAGTTAAAGAAAAGAGACTACAGAAGTCTTTGGATAGCAAGAATAAATGCAGCTACAAGAATAAATGGACTTTCATACTCAAAGTTCATGAATGGAATTAAGTTAGCTGGACTTGATATAAATAGAAAAATGTTATCTGAAATTGCTATTAATGATCCAAAAGCATTTGCAGATTTAGTTGAAATAGCAAAAAAACAAATTAACGGATAATATATAAAATGCGGCTTAGGTCGCATTTTTGCGTTATATATAGGGTTTTTGATAGGAAACTTAACTTATACTTGTTTGAAAATGGTGGCTTCTGGCCATTTTCAGGCACGAATAAGTTAATAGTTGAACTTAAAACCCTATAACCATAATAAAAAGTAAGAGAGGTACTTAAATTTTGATTAAAATAGAAAGTAAAGAAAATTCTATTTTTAAAGATGCTAAAAATTTAAGAAATAGGAAAGAAAGAAAGAAAACAGGTAAGTTTTTAGTTGAAGGTTTTAGATTTTTATCAGAAGCTTTTAAAAGCACTTGTTCTGTGGACATTATATTTCTTGCGGAAAACGAAATAGAAAAATTTAATATTTATTTTAATAAAGATGAACTAAAAAATACAAAGATTTTTCTATTAGATTCTAAATTGATACAAATGCTATGTTCTACTGAAGCACCTCAAGGTGTAGTAGGTGTAGTTAGTATTAAAGTTCCTGAAATGAAGCAAAACGGATTTTACGTACTATGTGATCAAGTGCAGGATCCAGGAAATTTAGGCACTATTATTAGAACCTCTCATGCTGCAGGAGCATCAGGAGTTATAATCACAAAAGGGACAGTTGATCCATATAATGATAAAACACTTAGATCAACAATGGGTTCAATATTTCATATACCGATTATAGAAGATATGAATTTTGAAGTGATAAATAGGTTGAAAAATGAAGGATACGATATACTTGCTTCAAGTTTAGATACAGATAAAAATTTCTTTCAAGAGGATATAACGAATAATTTAGTAATATGTGTTGGAAATGAAGGTAATGGAATAAGTGATTATATTTATAGTTTATCAAATAAATTAGTTAAGATTCCAATGCCAGGTGGAGCCGAATCATTAAATGTTTCTACAGCTGCAGCAATAATGATTTATGAAAGAATAAGACAAAATATGCTAAAAGGTATTGAATTTTAGTAAAATTATGAGTATAATCTTTATTATGAAATTTATATAGAAAGACTGTGAATGAGAAAGTAGATATAAGTAAACTTCTTCAGGGAGAGAAGGTCATAGACTGAGAGCCTTCTTAGTAGTGTCTATATTGAAGTTCCCTCAGGAGTCCTAATGGTGAAAAGTATGTTTTCTTTACTAAATTATAAATTTAAGTTTTAGAAATACAGAAGAGTAGTCGTTAGCGGGAAACCGTTATTTAATGAGTGAGCATATGCTAATTAGGGTGGTACCACGGATACCCCGTCCCTTTGTTTGGGACGGGGATTTTATTTTGTATTATTATAAGGCTTAATATTAAAACCTAATATATAACTTTTAAGAAAGAAAGGAGAATTTTTAATGAAAGATAAGTTAGTTGAAATAAAAGAGGCTGCTTTAGCTGAATTAAAAAATGCAAAAATTTCATCAGAAGTTGAAAATTTAAGAGTAAAGTTTCTTGGAAAAAAAGGAGAATTAACTTCTATTTTAAGAGGAATGGGGGGGCTTTCAGCTGAGGAAAGACCACTTATTGGTAAACTCGCAAATGAAGTAAGAGCTGAGATTGAAACAAAACTAGAAGAAGTTACAAAAGTAATTAAAGAGAAAGAAAAAAATGAAAAAATAGCTAATGAAGTTATTGATATAACAATGCCAGGTAAGAAAAATACTATTGGAAAAAGACATCCTTTAGATTTAACATTGGAATCAATGAAGGAAATCTTTATATCAATGGGATTTACAATAGAAGATGGTCCGGAAGTTGAATTAGATCATTATAATTTTGAAGCTTTAAATATTCCAAAGAATCATCCAGCTAGAAGTGAACAAGATACTTTTTACATTAATGATTCATTAGTTTTAAGAACTCAAACGTCTCCAGTACAAATAAGAGTTATGGAGAAGCAAACACCTCCGATTAAGATGATATCACCTGGAAAAGTATATAGAAGTGATGCAGTAGATGCTACACATTCACCTATATTTTATCAAATGGAAGGTTTGGTTATAGATAAAGGAATCACATTTGCAGATTTAAAAGGTACATTAGAATTATTTGCAAAGAAGATGTTTGGTGATAAGGTGCAAACTAAATTTAGACCTCACCATTTCCCATTTACAGAACCATCAGCTGAAATGGATGCTACATGCTTTGTATGTCAAGGAGAAGGATGCAGAGTTTGTAAAGGTTCAGGTTGGATAGAGTTACTTGGATGTGGAATGGTTCATCCTCAAGTTTTAAGAAATTGTGGAATTGATCCTGAGGTATATAGTGGATTTGCGTTTGGTTTCGGAGTAGATAGAATGGTTATGCTTAAATATGGCATAGATGACATTAGACTTCTATATGAAAGTGATATGAGATTTTTAAATCAGTTCTAGAATAGAGAGGAGTAATTATATGAAAGTACCAGTTTATTGGCTAAAAGATTATATAAATATAGATATTAATGGAAAAGAATTAGGAGATAGATTAACACTATCTGGTTCGAAGGTTGAAGAAGTAATAATTTCAGGAGATGAAATTAAGAATGTAGTTACAGGGAAAATAGTTAAAATAGAACCACATCCTGACGCAGAGAAGTTAGTAATATGTCAGTTAGATGTAGCGTCTGAAGAACTAGTTCAAATTGTAACAGGGGCAAATAACATGAAAGAGGGAGATGTTGTTCCTGTAGCATTGCATGGTGCAATATTACCTAATGATCTAAAAATTAAAAAAGGTAAGCTTAGAGGTGTTGTTTCAAATGGAATGATGTGTTCGGAAGAAGAATTAGGTATCGCAGGAGATGAACCAGTACATGGTTTAATGATTTTAGATCCTAAAACTCCACTTGGAAAAGATATTAAGGATGTATTAGGCCTTAATAAGGAAGTTATTGATTTTGAGATAACCTCTAATAGACCAGATTGTTTAAGCGTAATCGGAATAGCAAGAGAAACTGCTGCAACATTAGGTACATCATTTAAAATGCCAAACTTAAAATATTCAGTTGCAAAAGATAAAAATATTAATGATGAGCTTAAGGTTACAATAAATGATTCGCTTTGCAGACGCTATCTAGCAAGAGGTGTAAAGAATGTAAAAGTAGCTCCATCACCTGCTTGGATGCAAGAAAGACTACTTGATGCTGGGGTAAGACCTATTAATAATATAGTTGATATAACTAATTTTGTAATGCTTGAGTTAGGTCAACCAATGCACGCTTTTGATAAGAGAGAAATTAGTTCAAATCATATTGTAATTGAAAGAGCAAAGGACGGAGAAAAATTCACAACACTAGATGAGATCGAAAGAAATTTAGATGATACAATGCTTTGCATTAAAAATGGAGAAACTACTATTGCTTTAGCTGGCATTATGGGTGGTTTGGATTCTGAAATAAAAGAAGATACTACTGAAGTAATATTTGAATTCGCAAATTTTGATGGAACCAATATCAGAATAAATTCTAAAAAGTTAAACTTAAGAACAGAAGCATCATCTAGATTTGAAAAAGATATAGATCCTAATTTAGCACTTTTAGCAGCTGATAGAGCATGTTCGTTGGTTGAAGAACTTGGTTGCGGAGAAATAATTGATGGAACTATAGATGTTTATCAAGAAATTAAAGAAGAGAAGGAACTTAGGGTCTCTTCAAGTTGGGTAAATAAGTTCTTAGGAACACAAATATCTAGTGAAGATATGAAGAAATTCTTAGATAGACTGGAATTAAATACAAATATTAGCGGTGATGAACTTGTAATTAAAGTTCCTACTTTTAGAATAGATATAGATATTAAAGAAGATATTGCAGAGGAAATCGCAAGAATATATGGTTATAACAATATTCCTATGACTATAAGTACTAGTACAACTGAAAGAGAACCTAAGTATAGACAAGAAAGACTTGATGATTTAGTTATAGAGACACTTCTTTCATCAAGTATTAATCAATCTATAAGTTATTCATTTGTATCGCCAAAGGTATTTGATGAGATAAATTTACCTAAGGATAGTGTTTTAAGAAATGTTGTAAAGATAAAGAATCCATTAGGTGAAGATTATAGCATAATGAGAACAACTACTATTCCTTCAATGATGGAATCATTAAAAAGAAACTATTCAAGAAACAATAGCTATGTAAGATTATTTGAGATCGGCAGAACCTATATACCTAATGAAAATGAGAATGCATTACCTAAGGAAAATAATATTTTAACTATAGGAATGTATGGAGAATGTGATTATCTAGATCTTAAGGGAGTAGTAGAAAACATACTTGATGCTTTAGGAGTTGTGAAAACTACATTAGTAAGAGAAATTGATAATGTTTGTTATCATCCAGGTAAAACAGCTGCACTTTTCGTTGGAAAGCAAAAGGCAGGAGTTTTTGGAGAAATTCATCCAGACTTATTAGATAACTATGGTATAGATACTCTAGGATATATGGCTGAATTAAATTTAGATGTACTATATGAAGCATCAAATACAATAAAAGCATATAAACCACTTCCAAAATTCCCTGCAGTTACTAGAGATATTGCATTATTAGTTGATGATGCTGTATTAGTTGGAGAAATTGAAGATACAATTAGAAAAGCAGGTGGAAGCTTAGTTGAGAAAGTAACACTATTCGATATCTATAAAGGTAAACAAATACCTGAAGGTAAGAAAAGTATAGCTTATGCTATTGCCTATAGAGATGAAAATAAAACCTTAACTGATAAAGAAGTAAATAAGGTACATGATAAGATATTAAGAAGCTTAGAATATAAATTAGGGGCACAGTTAAGAGATAATTAAAATAATGTACAATGTAAATATATTAACCCTGGAGTGTAATGAACATTCCAGGGCTATTTACTGTAATAAATATAAAATATGAGGGAATCCTCAGTAATATATAGGGTTTTTATAGGAAACTTAACTTATTCTTGTTTGAAAATGTCGGTTTCTGGACATTTTCAGGCATGAATAAGTTATTAGTTAAACTTAAAACCCTAAAGTAAAAAAATATAATTTATTCATAAAGTAAATGCTTGATTCATTGATAAATGCAAGGTTATATGCTAAAATTAGTTTGTATTATGTAAAGAAGTTATTACCTTAAAAAGAGGTGGAATATGAGTTCTGTAATAGTTAAAATAAATGGAATTGAATACAACTTAAAGGGTCAAGAAGATGAAAAATATATGAAAAGTGTTGCAGAATATGTTAATACTAAAATCATGGAGTTATTAGATAAGAACCCTAAATTAAATCAACCTTCAGCTACAGTGCTTGCAGCAATAAATATATCAGATGAACTATATAAAAGTGATATGGAATACGAAGCATTAGCTGAAAAATATAAAAGTATAAAAAAAGAAAATGAACAATTAAAGAATGAGATTTTAGAATTAAATAAGGCTAAGGATGCTATAGAAGATTTAAAAAAAGAAACTGAAAGACAAAAGCTAGAAAGTAAAGAGATAGAAAAGGAATATAAAGAGCTAAGAGATAAGAACAAGATATTATTTAATAGGAATAAAGAAATAAGTCAACAGCTTCATACCTATAAATATAAAGTTTTAGATTTGGAAAAAAAGTATATGGATATACAATTTAAACTAGTAAGCGAAAAAGGAAAAGAAAATTTACTTTTAAAGAATAAAAATAAGTTGAAATAAAAGGAGTAAATAATGCTCCTTTTTTTCATAAGATTAATTTGTTTAGAAAAAGTAAGGAGTTTAAATTCAACTAACAACTTATCTAACAATAATAAACTAAGTTTCATATATAAACCCTATAAATGAATCTTAACAGGAGAGATGAAAAAAATGAAAAAAGTAGAATTACTTGCACCAGCTGGAAGTTTTGAAAGTTTATATGCAGCTATTAACAATGGTGCAGATGCTGTGTATTTAGGAGGAGATAAGTTTTCAGCAAGAGCTTATGCCTCTAATTTTGATGAAGAAAACATGATAAAGGCTGTAGACTATGTTCATATGTATGGACTAAAGATATATATTACTATTAACACGCTTTTAAAAGAAAATGAAATAAAAGAAGCAATTAAATATGTTAAGTTTTTATATGAAATTGGAGTAGATGGATTAATAATACAAGATTTAGGCCTATTTAATGTAGTTAGAAATATATTACCTGATTTTGAACTACATGCATCTACGCAAATGACTATACACAATGGTGATGGAGCATTATTTTTAAAAGAAAAGGGATTTAAGAGAATAGTTTTATCAAGAGAACTTTCACTTAAAGAAATTGAATATATATCAAAGGAATTGGATATTGAAACAGAAATATTTGTTCACGGTGCACTATGTGTATGTTACTCAGGAATGTGTTTAATGAGTTCAATGATTGGCGGAAGAAGCGGTAATAGAGGTAGATGTGCCCAAAGTTGTAGATTACCTTATACACTAAAATCTTTGAACGGAGGTAAGGAATTTAAAGGATATCTGCTAAGTCCAAAGGATATCTGTACAATAGAAGATATTAAAGATATCATTTCTACGGGAACAAGTTCTTTAAAAATTGAGGGTAGGATGAAAAGACCTGAATATGTTGCAGGTGTGGTTAAGGAATATAGAAAAGCCATAAGCGAAGGAGAAAATAAAAAAGGTAAGGATGTTTTATTAAAGCTATTTAATAGAGAAGGTTTTTCTAAGGCATATCTATACAAAAATGAAGGAAAAGATATGATGGCATATAAGTTCCCTAAGAATACAGGGGTATTACTTGGAAGAGTAGATGAAAAAAATCAAGTAGTACTTCAAGATGACTTATCTCTTAAGGATGGCGTGCGTATTGGTGAGAGTGGATTTATAGTTTCGAAAATACAAGTTAACGGAGAACAAAGAGAAAATGCATATAAAGGGGAAAAGGCTATAATTTTTCCGAAGCAATATAATAGAGGGGATGAATTGTTTAAGACCTCAGATACTCTATTGTTAAAGCAGTTAAGTGAATCATATAATAATATTTATGGCAAAAAAATAAATCTAGATTGCATTGTTATATTTGAAATAGGAAAGCCAATAGAGATTATAGTAAAGTATGCAGATAAAACTTTTTCAGAAAAAGGAGAAATAATTCAAAAGGCTGAAAAGAGGCCCTTATCCAAAGAGAGAATTATTGACGCTATAATTAAATCTGGTGATAATCCATTTAAAATAGTTAATGTTATATTTGAAAAATATGATGAAGGCTTCATGCCTATTTCTGCATTAAATGAAATAAGAAGAAAAGTAATTGAGAAAATCCAGGCATACGAAATATCAAAGTATAAAAGAACCTTAAAAACTTCTAATGAAATAACTAGTTCTAGGGATTCTAAAGTTGAAGTAATGGCTCCCGAAAAGCTATTCATTGTTAATACTAAGGAGCAACTAGAAGCACTTCTTGATTCTGGAGAACAAAATATAGGTGTTAATATATACAATAAAAGCAATAAAGGAATTTCAATTGAAGATGTAAAAAAGGTTAAGAATAAAGATATTTACTTAAAACTTCCTCATATAATAAAAAATGAATATAATCAAATCGTAAAGGATATTGAGGAGAATATTTCACTATTTAGCGGAATTATTACTTCTAATTTAGGAATAGTTAAAAGGTTTAATGGAAAAATCAATATAATAAGTGATTATAAAAGCAATATGTTTAACTCAAATACTATCAGATTCTTTAAGGAGAACAACGTATATCCATATATTAGTCAAGAATTAAATAGGAAAGAAATTTTAAATGTATTGGGAAAAGAAAAAAACTTTGGGATGAGCGTATACGGCAAAACAGAAGTAATGATATCAGAATATTGTCCAATTGGATCAACTGTTGGAGGAAAAAGCTCTTGTAATAACTGTTCGGCACCATGTATTAATGAGGAATTTATATTAAGAGACAGAATGAATAAAGATTTTAGGGTACTTACAGATAAATTCTGCAGAGCATATATATATAACCCAGATACATTAAATTTAATAAGTGAAATGGATGAGTTAAAAGAAAAAGGAGTTACTAGCTTTAGATTCGATTTTATAGATGAATCTAAAGAAGAGGTAAATAACATACTTAAATCGATTAATAACAACTCAATTTCTCTAAGTGGTGAATATACGAAGGGTCATTATAGAAGAGGAGTTGAATAAAGGAGTATAAAATGAAAGAGAGATCTTTAAGAGTACTAGAGTTTAATAAGATAAAAGATAAAATAAAAGAATATGCAATAACTGAAGCTTCAAGAGAACTAATTGATGAGCTTAAACCGTATGAAAATATATATGAAGTGCGTGAGCACATTCAAGAAACAAAGGAAGCCGTTCATTTACTTATAACAAAAGGGAATCCTCCTTTTGAAGGATTTTATGATGTCAGAGATGGGGTATCAAGAGCAGCTAAGGGAGCTACATTAAATCCATCTCAATTATTAAGAATAGGAAATGTACTTAAATCTTCTAGAAACTTTTTAGAATATATAAAAAGGAAAGAGGGGGAAGAGCAGCATAAAATCCTTGAAGAAATATGTGAAAATATAAGACCATTAAAAAATATAGAAGATCAAATATTCAATGCGATTGTTTCTGAAGATGAGGTTGCAGATAAAGCAAGTGCCACATTATATAACATTAGAAGATCCTTAAAGGAGAAGAATGCATCTATTAGAGAAAAAGTAAATTCTTTAATAAGAGAAAATTCCAAGTATCTTCAAGATAATCTATATAGTATGAGAGGCGATAGATATGTAATTCCAGTAAAGGCTGAATATAAAGGGCAGGTTAATGGATTAGTACATGATCAAAGTTCTTCAGGTGCTACATTATTTATTGAGCCTATGAGCTTGGTAAATTTAAATAACGAGATTAAGGAGCTAATGTTAAAGGAAAAGGCTGAAATTGAAAGAATTTTATCGGCTCTTTCAAGTATGATATATAACAACAAGGTAGAAGTAAAAAGAAACTTAGATATTTTAATAGAGTTAGATTTTATATTTGCAAAAGCTAAATATGGAAGTTCTATTAGAGCTATTTCTCCTGAGGTTAGAGAAGATGGAGCTTTTCACATAATACAAGGAAGACATCCGCTTATTGATGAGAGAAGGGTTGTTCCTTCTACATCCTATTTAGGTAGTGACTTTACATCACTTATAATAACAGGACCTAATACAGGTGGTAAGACAGTTACACTAAAGACTATTGGATTAATTCATATAATGGGTATGAGTGGATTACTTATACCGGCGGAAGAAAATTCAGTTATAAGCTTTTATAAAAATATATATGCGGATATAGGAGATGAACAAAGTATAGAACAAAGCTTATCAACATTTTCATCTCATATGAAAAACATAGTAGAAATAATTGATGAAGCTTCAAGTGATGCATTAGTATTATTTGATGAACTTGGAGCAGGAACTGACCCTACGGAAGGAGCAGCACTTGCTATATCGATTCTTGAGTGTTTAAGAGAAAGAAATTGTAAAATAGTTGCCACAACTCACTATAGTGAACTTAAGGCCTATGCACTTAAAACGGTTGGTGTAGAAAATGCGTCAGTGGAATTTGATGTAGAGACATTAAAGCCAACGTATAAATTGCTAATTGGTATACCAGGGAAATCAAATGCTTTTGAAATCTCTAGAAAGTTAGGTTTAGATGAGAATATAATTCATAGTGCTAAAGAATTAATATCCTCAGAATCGTTGGAATTCGAAGATTTAATTCAAAATTTACAAGAAAAAAGTATAAAAGCTGAATCTGAAGCAATAAAAGCTAATGCATTAAGAGTTGAAGCAGAAAAATTAAGAGATAAATATAATAGTAAATTAGAATCGTTAGATAAAATGAGGGAAAATGCTTTTGTAGAAGCTAGGAGAGAAGCAAAACAGCTTTTAAGAGATGCAAAAGAACAGGCTGATGAAATCCTAAAAAATATGAGAGAATTAGAAAAGTTAGGTGGATCATCTGATGTAAGGAGAAAGCTTGAAGAACAAAGAGGAAAATTAAGAAATCAACTTGATAATACTGAGGAAAAAGCAACACCGCTAGCTAAAAGTAATGGTAAAGAAATTAAAGAAGTTAAGCTTGGAATGGAAGCATTTTTACCTTCTTTAAATCAAAAAGTAATAATTATATCAAAGCCTGATAACAAAGGTGAAGTAAAAGTTGAAGCAGGTATAATGAAGATAAATGTAAAACTTAAGGATTTAGTTGCAACTGGAGATGTAAAAGAAGAAAAGAAAAAATCCAAGAGGGAAGTGAGCTTAAACTTAAAATCAGTAAGCTCATCTGTAGATTTAAGAGGAATGGATTCAGAAGAAGCTTGTTATACGGCTGATAAATATTTAGATGAGGCTTATTTAGCTGGCCTGGGAGAAGTTTCGTTAATTCATGGTAAAGGAACTGGAGTACTAAGGAAATCAATAAATGATATGCTAAGACACCATCCTCACGTAAAAGAATATAGATTAGGAGAATATGGTGAAGGTGGAAGTGGTGTAACGGTAGTTAAACTTAGCTAAAAAAATTTTACCTAGAGTAGGAGGTGGAGAAGTGATAATAGTTAGTGCATGCTTACTAGGAGTAAATTGTAAGTATAGCGGACAAAATAATGAAGTGAAAGATATTTTGAAATTTATAGACAAAGAAGAAATTGTCTTGGTTTGTCCAGAACAATTAGGGGGACTCACAACTCCAAGACCTCCTGCAGAAATTGATGAGTCAGGTACTGTAATAACTAAAAATGGTACTGATGTTACTAAAGAGTTTATTAAAGGGGCAGAGGAGACATTAAAAATTGCTAAGATATATAATGTTAATTCAGCTATTTTAAAGAAAAATTCCCCATCCTGTGGCTTTGGTGAAATATATAATGGGACTTTTCAAGGGGTAAAAAAGTGTGGCAACGGAATAACTGCAGAATTATTAAATAAAAATAATATCAAAATATATAATGAAGAGAACTTTAAAGAAATGTTTTCTGAGCCATTAGAATAATAAAAAACTCTTGTCACGTGACAAGAGTTTTTATTATTCTTAAATTAATCAATTAAAACATTTATATATTCTACATTAGGATCCTCAGTTCCTTGAACATAAAGTCCAGCTCTTTTAAGATCCTTAACATAATTTACTATCTCAGGTGTTATTATTTCTCCTGGACATAAAACTGGTATTCCAGGTGGATATGCCATAAGGAATTCTCCACTTATTTCACCTATAGAATTTTCCATAAGCAAACTCTTTTTATTTGCATTAAAAGCAACTCTAGGATTAACTTTCATCTCTGGTATTTCAGGAATATCAAGAAAATCAGGTTTAATATTATTTTTCTCAATATGCTCATGAGAAATTTCTCTTAAAGCAGAAATTAAAGCATCTAAATTTTCTTTAGTATCTCCAAAAGAACCAACAGCTAATACGTTATAAAGATCTGAAAGTTCCACTTGTATATGATATTTTGTTGCAAGAATTCTGTCTAGTTCATAGCCGGTAATCCCAAGTTCTCTACAGTTTATAGTTAATTTTGTTGGATCTAACGCAAAGATACCAGGGTTTCCTAGTATTTCTGATCCAAAACAGTATAAGCCTTGAATTTTATTTACTTCATTTCTTGTATAGTTTGCAAGTTCAATGGTTTTATCAAGAAGTTCTTTTCCTTCAAGAGCTATTTGTTTTCTTGAACAATCTAAACTTGCCATCAAAATATATGATGGGGAAGTAGTGTGAAGTAAATTTAATACTTGATGTACTCTTTTAGGGCTTACATATTTACTGTTAACATGCAGTAATGAACCTTGAGTAAGTGCACCAATTATTTTGTGTGTACTTTGAGCACAGATATCTGCACCAGCTTCAAGAGCAGACATTGGTAGTTTTTCATTAAATTTTAAATGTGGTCCATGTGCTTCATCAACTATTAGTGGTATCCCATGACTATGTACTATTTCACATATTTTCTTTATATCAGTAGATACACCATAGTAAGTTGGATTAATTATAAGAACTGCTTTAGCATCAGGATGTTCCTTTAATGAAGCTTCAACAGTTTCTGGGGTAACTCCGTGAGCAACACCTAGTTTTCTATCAAGCTCAGGAGTCATAAAAATTGGTGTTGCACCACTTAAAATTATTCCTGAAGTAACTGATTTATGAACATTTCTAGGTATAAGTATTTTATCCCCATCTCCAACTACTGATAAAATCATTGCTTGTATAGCGCCAGAAGTTCCATGAATAGAAAAAAATGTCGCTTCTGAACCATAAGCATCAGCTGCTAATTCTTGAGCTTTTTTTATAGCACCAGTTGGATGATGTAAGGAATCTACTTGTTTAAATACCGTAACATCTATCTTAAAAGCATTTTCTCCTATAAATTCTTTAAAACTATCTTCAATACCAACACCTTTTTTATGGCCTGGTACATGAAATGGAATGGTATCATTATTTACATATTCCATTAAGGCATTAAATAGTGGGGTTTCATCTTGATTTAATCTGTACATATCAAACTCCTTCGTAACATAAATAAATTAGAAACAATATTATTATATTTGACTATTATGTCCATTTCAATAAAAAGCTTGTAAAGAAAGTATAAAAATTTTATCAATGGTAATAATACACAATAGGAGGGATTGAAATGGAACTTAAACAGAGAGAAAAACTTCACAATAATGCGAATAAAATAAGAAGGATGGGAAATGTACCTGGAATTGTATATGGAAGAGCAATTCAAAACTTCATGTTTGAAGTATCAGAATTGGAGTTAAATGAAGAGATATTTAAACATGGTGAGCATGGTTTTCTAGAAACTAATTTTAATGGGCAAACACATAAAACAATCATCAAAGAAGTCCAAAGAGACCCAGTTACAAGAAAAATAATTCATATTGATTTAGAAGAATTAAAAGGAAACAATGAAATTTCTTCCTATGTACCTATTCAATTTACTGGAGAAGACTTAGTAACTAAGTCGGGAGCAGTAGTACAAAAAGAGAAAAAATCCGTTAAAGTTAAATGTACTCCAGAAAATTTACCTAAAGCAATATACTTTGATATTTCACACGGTGGAATTGGCTCTGTATATAAACTTAGTGATGTAGAAGTTGGAGAGGAAATATCAATACTTGAGGATCTTAATACAGTTATTGCAGCAATAAGCTATGAACGTAAAACTGTATCTTTAGATATGGAGTTAAAGGAAGAAGAAATTAGAGAAAAAAGAGAATGATATATAATGCATTGAAGAATTTCATGTCTTAGAACTCTTAGACGTTTCAACTAAGAGTTTACATGAGATGTAATATGATTATAGCATTATATATAAATAAAATTATATAAACTTAGAATAAATTGAAATTATTGTAATATAAATGCTGATGAAGGTAAAATTCATTGGCATTTATATTTTGCATATGTGGTAAAATACTTGAAGATATGAAAAAATTGTATATAATTATAATAGATGATTGGAGGTATATTTATGGATTATAAAGTAAGGTATAGGGAATGGCTAGACTCTAGTATAATTGGAGAAGAAGTTAAAAATGAACTAAAAGAGATAAGCGATGATAAAGAAATTGAAGATCGCTTCTATAAGGAATTAGAATTCGGAACTGGTGGTCTTAGAGGTATAATAGGATTCGGAAGTAATAGAATGAATATATATACCGTAGGTAAGGCAACACAAGGTTTTGCAGAATATATAAATAGTGAATATAATGATAGAACTACATCAGTAGCAATAGCCTATGACTCAAGAAATATGTCCAAGGAATTTGCTAAGGCCGCAGCATTAACTTTATGTGGAAATGGGATAAAAGTATTTTTATTTGAATCTCTAGAGCCAACTCCTGTATTATCATTTGCAGTGAGACACTTAAAATGTATAGGTGGAATTGTTATTACAGCATCACACAATCCAAAGCAATACAATGGTTATAAGGTATATGGACCTGATGGAGGACAAGTTACAGATAATGATGCTGCCAATATATTAAAGTATGTTAACGAGATAGAGTCATTTGATAGAATAAAGACTATAGATGAGAAGGAAGCAGTAGAGAAAGAGCTTCTTAATTATATAGGTGAAGATGTTGTTAAGGCATACATTGATGCCGTAAAAGAATCAACTATAAGAAAAGAATTAGTAAAAGAAAAAGCTAAAGATTTAAAAATAATCTATACGCCGATACATGGTTCAGGAAATATTCCTGTAAGAAGAGTACTAAGAGAATTAGGGTATGAAAATGTTAGCGTTGTTAAAGAACAGGAATTGCCAGATGGAAATTTCCCAACTGCACCATACCCAAATCCAGAAGATCCAAAAGTATTTAAACTTGCATTAGAAATGGCAAAAACCTCAGAGCCAGATATAATATTCGGAACTGACCCAGATTGTGATAGAATAGGTGTAGTAGTTAAAAATAGCTTAGGAGAATATAAAGTTTTAACAGGAAATCAAACTGGAATGTTATTGACACATTATATTCTAAGTTCATTAAAGGAAAGAAATGAGCTTCCAGGTAACGGAGTAATAATAAAGACTATAGTAACTACTGAGTCAGCTAAAAACATAACTAAGAGTTTTGATATTGAATTAATTAATGTACTAACAGGCTTCAAATACATCGGGGAAAAGATGACTGAATTTGAAAAAGATGATAGTAAAAAATATTTATTTGGGTTTGAAGAAAGTTATGGATATTTAGCTGGAAATCATGCAAGAGATAAGGATGCAGTTGTAGCAGCAATGCTTATTGCTGAAATGACATTATATTATAAAGAAAAAGGAATGAGTTTATATGATGCACTAATAGCATTATATGAAGAGTATGGATATTTCTTAGAATCTTTAGTTTCATTTGAACTTACCGGAAAAGAAGGGCAAGAAAAGATAGCTAAATGCATCGAAAGATTAAGAGAAACTGATTTCGAAGAACTTAATGGAGTTAAATTAAGCTTAAAAGAAGATTATAAATTAGGAATTCAAAAAGATTTAGTTAATAAAATTCAGAATACTATTGATTTACCTAAATCAAATGTATTAAAATTTATATTCGAGGATGAATCATGGTTTGTTGTAAGACCTTCAGGAACAGAGCCTAAAATGAAGTTGTATGTTGCAGTAAAAGGTAGTTCTATAGAGGATTCAGAGAATAAGATTAATGAATTTAAAGCTTCTCTAACAAAGCTTATTGAAGATAATTTAAACTAATCTGTATTTAAAGCTATCATCCTTAGATGATAGCTTTAATTTTATATGAAAAGGAGAATTGAATTTGAATTACAATATTTATTTTAAGGAAAAACTATCAAAATTACTATTTTTAGAAATTAATAAAAATGGATTTTTAAATGCATTAGAAATATCTAATGTGAAATTAAAAAGTGAGGAATTATATTTACCTATAAGTCCGGATTATCTTGCAAAAAATATTGAGCGAGAGAACAAAATAAAAAATTTGCCTATATATGAGTTTGTTGAAGGAATGAGTTTTGCATTAGGTTCTGACAAAAACTTGAAGTATAATGATGATTATAAAGTCTTACTATTAAATATTAAAGATTCAATTAAATTCATTAAAAGTAGAGTTGCAGAAAAAGTTAAAGAAAACAAATTAGATGATGCTTACATAATGTTAAGAGGTTTATCTCACGTTGATTACTCAGATGAGGTATTCACAAAACTATTATCACTAGGAGAGTCAATTAGGGAAACTGATAAAGAATTTGCAACAATATTTAAGGAAGATATTGATAGATATAGAGAAATAAACAGCACAAATCCAATGCCATATTTATATGATGCTTTAATATTTAGAGATGACTCAAAATATAATGAAGCTTATAAAGCATTCAAGGAGTATTTTAAACTAGGTGGAGAAAAAAATGATGTAATCATTGAAATATATCAAAACATCGAAGATATTATTAATTTTGAAGAAGGAAAAGGTTTAATAGAAAATAAACCAGAAGAAGCAATTAAAAAACTTATACCTCTAATTGATAGATTTGGTGATGATGCAACTTTATTTTATTATATTGCTTTATGTTATAGAAAAGTTAATAATTTTGAAAAAGCAATTTATTATCTAAATGAAAGCTTAGCATTAGATAGTGCCATTGTTGAAACTGTAAATGAAATGGGTATTAACTTAGCCTCAATTGGAGATTATGATAATGCAATTAAATATTTCAGGAAAGCATTTGAAGCAACAAGAGATGTAGAGATTTGTACAAATTTAATAATGTCTTATATTAATTCAGGTGATTTAAAACAAGCAAAGCTACATTTGGAAATAGCAGAAAAGATAAATAAAGATGATGAGATAGTAAAGCAGTTAAAAGATTATATTAATAATTTACCTAATAAATAGAATTTCACAGTTAAAATCCTTTATGGTATTATGTAAAGAGAATGAAAATTAGGAGAAATAATATGTTTGTAGAAATATTAGGATTTAAAATATATAAAAAAAAGAAGAGTCAGATTTTAGAGCATATTGATAGTTATCCAAAGGTTAACATAATTTCAGGTAATCCAGAAGTTCTATTTAACGGATTAAAAAATGAATTTCTTTATAAAAATTTTCATGAAGAGACAACCTTAATAATTCCCGATGGAGTTGGAACAGTAATTGCATCTAAAATGGTTAAGGATCCTGTAGAAGAAAAAATAGCAGGAATTGAACTTATGCATGATATAATCAGTAAATGTGAGAAAGACGGTAAAGGAATTTATTTATTAGGTGCTAAAGAAGAAGTCTTAAATGAGTGTTGTAATAATTTGCAGTTAAGTTTTCCAGGAATAAAAATAACTGGTAGACATAATGGATATTTTGATATATATAATTGTGAAGATATAATTTCTGATATTAAAAAAGGTAATCCTTATGCAATTTTTATTGCAATGGGATGCCCGAAACAAGAAGAATTTATTGCAAAGTATATGAATGAGCTACCTTGTAAGATTTATATGGGAGTAGGTGGCAGTTTTGATGTTATAGCTGGAAATACTAAAAGAGCTCCAAAATGGATGATTAAACTTGGATTAGAATGGCTATATAGGGTATCGAAAGAGCCTTGGAGAATAAAAAGACTTGGTTCAATACCTAAATTTCTTTGGATGGTTCTTATGAACAAAGGCAAGGTGAATTCATGAATAGCAGAAAAATATTGAAGTCTACTTTTATCATTATGGCAGTTTCTATACTAAGTAGGGGAATAGGCTTTATAAGGGATATGTTAATTGCAAGTAGCTTCGGTACTGGTTTATATGCCGATGCATATTCAGTTGCAGTTACTATTCCTGAAAGCTTATTTATGATAATAGGACTTGCTATTTCAACATCTTTTTTACCAGTTTTAAGTGAACAATTAATTAAAAATGGTAAAAGTAAAATGCATGAATTTGCTAACAAAGTAATAACATTGTTAGTAGTTATTTCAATCGGAGTATTTCTTGTTTCTTTTATTTTTGCAAGGCAAATCGTTCCTTTTTTTGCTTCAGGATATAGTGGTGAAAAATTAGAACTAACTATTTTTCTTACAAGAATTACAATGCTAAATTTACTATTTTTAGCTGTAAATGCTTGTTTTAGTTCTATACTTCAAGTAAATGAAGATTTTATAGTCCCATCGATTCTAGGGTTGTTTTTCAATGCTCCAATGATTATATATTTGGTGTTTTTTAATGGATACAGCATTATAGGGTTAACAATAGCAAATGTTATAGGAAATATTGCAAGGGTACTAGTACAGATTCCATCTCTAATAAAACATGGATATATTTATAAACCAGATTTTAAATTTAAGGATGAACGAATCAAAAAGGTACTATTGTTAATAGCACCAGTTATAATAGGAGCAGGTGCAAATTCAATAAATATGATGGTTGATATTAAAATTGCAGGATATTTAGAAGAAGGAAGTGTAGCAGCTCTTAATTATTCACAAAAATTAATAGTTTTTCTAAACACTATAATTACATCTTCTATTCTTACAGTAACATTTCCTCTAATGGCAAATAGTAAAAATTCTGAAGATAAAGAGGGATTTATACAGTATGTTAAAAAAACCATTATATATACAATGCTATTATTGATTCCAATTGCTATAGCAGCAATTATATATAATCAAGACATTATAAAGATGATATATATGAGGAATGAATTTACTTTACATTCAGTAGATTTAACAAGGTTAGCATTTTTAGGATATTTAATAGGGCTTGCATTTTATGGAATTAGGGATATCTTAAATTCAACATTGTTTTCAATGGGAAGAACAAAAGATACTACAATTAATGGAGTAATAGGAGTAATCGCTAATATTTTATTTAATATTGTACTTTCTAAGATATTTGGAATTATAGGTATTTCAATTGCAACATCTAGTGCACTTATAATTACTTCAGTATTATTACTATCAAATATAAATAGGGTAGTAAGTAATTTTAATATGTTAGAACTTATAATAAAATTGTTTAAGATTCTTTTTGCATCTATTGTAATGGGAGCTATTCTAATGTTTATTAATAATACCTTTAATGTTGTTTTAAATATTAAAACAGTAATTCCTATAACATTAATTGGAATGTTAATATATTACGTATTCAGCATGATATTAAGAATAAATGAAATTAACGAAATAAGCATATTGTTTTTGAAGAAGATTAGGAGGAAATAATGAAGATATTATTTATTGCATGCTATTCTCCACTTATTAATAATTCGGCATCTATAGAAACACTACAATATTTAAATAAGTTAAATAAGATTGAAGGCAATGAAATTCACTTATTAACAGTGAATTTTCCTAAAAATTCAATATATTATGATGAATATCTTCTTTCAATGATGGATAGTAGAATTAGTATTCATGCAATAGATGGAGGGAAAATCTTTAATAAAATAATGCCTAAGAAATCTAGTAGTACAGCATCAAATACTAGTAATAAAACTGGTAGAAGATTATTTTTAAGAAAAATTAAAAACATGATTGCAGTGCCTGATATGTATAGTATTTGGGCATTGAAAGCATCAAAGTATGGAAAGAAACTTCTTAAAGAAAATAGTTTTGATGTAATTTTTTCTATGCATGAGCCACCTTCATCGCATTTATGTGCTTATTTAATTAAAAAGGAATTCAAAAATATACCATGGATTACATATTGGAGTGATCCTTGGGTGAAAGATTCTACTAGAGAGAAAGCAAATATAATTAGGAAGAGCTTTGAAAAATATTTAGAGAACAAAGTGGTTAATAATACAGATAGGCTTATTTTTGTAACTAAAGAAAATATGGAAGATTATATTAGTACTTATAATTTAAATCCTGACAAGTGTCATGTACTTAATAGGGGATATGATAAAGAAATCTATGATAAGCTTAAAAAAGAGGAAGTACCAAGATTAATTGATAAAAATAAAATAAATATAGTATATGCAGGTGAAATTTTTACTAGATTAAGAGATGTTAATCCGTTTATTAACGCTATAAAAGAACTTAAAGATGAAAATGTTGATGTATATAATAGGCTTAATATTTTATTTTTCGGAAACATAGATGATGATAGGGTGAAAGATGATTTGATTTCAGAAGAAATTGTAAAAGTATCTGGAAGAATACCTTATAATGAAGCTCTTAAATATATGCTTAATAGCGATGTATTGTTATTATTCGGAAATAAAAATTCTAAGCAGATTCCAGGAAAGATATACGATTATTTTGGAACATATGCATGGATTTTAAATATATACGGGGATGATAAAGACCCTATAATTCCATTGGTAGAAAACCATTATAAGTGCATAGGTGTTAATAATGAAAAAGAAATTATAAAAGAAGCAATTGTTAAGCTGGCTCGTAAAATTGATGATGGAGAATATCCATCAGAAGACTTAAACTATGAATGGGAAACAGTTGCGAAGAGATTAAATAAAATTCTAGGAGAAGATTAATATATGCATGTTTTAGTTATACCATCATGGTACTCATCAGAGAGAAAGAAGGTCCATGGAACTTTTTTTATTGAACAATTTAAAGCCCTAAAAGAATCAGGGATTAAGGTAACAGTTGCATACAATGAAATTTGGCCTATTACAATGATAGGTAAAACTAATGAAAAAAGAGGAATAACCTTAAAAGAAGAATTTGGACTAACAACATATAGATATAAAGATTATAACTATTTTCCTAAGAATCCAATTATGTTTAAATCATTTAACAAAAGAATGGATAAGCTTTTTAATAGAATCCTAAAGGAGCAGGGCAAAGTAGATATAATTCATGCTCACTCATGTTTTTGGGGAGGGATAGCAGCAAATTATATTTCAAAAAAATATAATATCCCATTAGTAATTACTGAGCATACCTCATTAGAGCATAGTAAATATGTAAAAGATAGTTATAAAAAACATATTTTTGAGGCTTATGATGGGTGCGATAAATTAATTGCAGTTGGAAACGGCTTAAAAAAGGAATTATCAAAGTATACCCAAAATCCAGTTAGTGTAATTCATAATCTAGTAAATTTAGATTTGTTTAAAATTGAAAATACTGAGCATTCAGGTGAATTTAGATTTTTTTCCTTAGCATACTTAGAAGAAGGTAAAGGAATGGAGCTACTAATAAAAGCATTTTCTAAAGCATTTAAGGATAATAAATGCAAACTAGTTATAGGTGGAGATGGTTCAATAAAGAAAAAATTAGAAGAGCTTGTCATAAGCCTGGGGGCAGAAGATAAAATTTCTTTTTTAGGAACACTAGATAGAAATGAAGTTGCAAGTGAGATGGCTAAATGTCATGCATTTGTTTTAGCATCAGAATATGAAACTTTCGGAGTAGTATATATTGAAGCAACTGCTAATGGAAAGCCTATTATAGCTACAAAAAATGGAGGTTCTGAAGATATAGTTACTAGTACAAATGGACTTCTAATAGAGAATGAAGAGAAATATTTAATTGAGGCATTACAAAAAATGAAAAATAATATTCATGAATATGATGCAACAAAAATACGTAATGAGTGCATCGAAAGATATTCAAAGTATGTTATAATAGACCAAATCATAAGAGTTTATAAGGAGTTAATATAATGGATACATTAATTAAAGGAATCAATTTTATAAACAATAAATTTTACTTCAAAATTCTTTATCTACTAATGAGTATATCTTTTGTTTCTATATTTTCAGAAATACCTGGACTAAGTTTATTGAATAAAGCACTTATTGTATGGGGAATAATTTTAGTTGTAATAAGTGCAATAACATTAATAAATGAGGGTGTTGAATATTATAAGATACCTCTCTATATTTTTATATTGTGTTCATTTTTATTAGTTCTCTTTAAATATAGAACAGGCGAAAATATTAAAATATTCTCAGTAAATTTAATAATATTCTTTGCGATGTTATCAGTTGATAAGAAAAAAACTGATAAGGAATTATTGAAAGAAATCAATGTAATTTCAACGATCTATTATGTTATTGCTTCAATTTTGTGTATGGGATCTACATTTCTATTTTTAGCAAAACTTAACTTTACCTTAAAAGGACACAATTATGGTATTAACCCAATTGGTGGTGGAGAAGGAAATGTTGGATTATTCTTTAATGAAAATGCACTAGGTATAGCTGCAGCATTAGCTATAGTTATCGGAGTGTATTTGATAATTGACTATAAAAAGATTATATTTAAAGCAATAGTATTGTTAACAATAATTCCTAATGGAATTGCATTATGTCTTTCTAGTGGGCGAAGTGGTTTTTTAATGTTAATGATGCTTGTATTTATACTTGTATTTATTTATGCTAAAAATATTTTTTTAAGAATTGGTATGATATTATTATCAATTTTAGCTGTAATTGGAGCAACAGTAAAAGTGGATAATTTCTTAGATAAGGTGTTAAGTGGTAGAGATCAATTATGGATTACTGCATGGGAGTCAATTAAATTGCATCCATTAACAGGGGTTGGTAATACAGCAATGATTCCAACTTTAACAGATTTAATGCCAAAATTAACTTCACGTGGAATTGATCGTTTGCCAGGTATTGAGGCTGGGGGCCTACATAATATCTACATACAGATTGCGACTGTATATGGAGTTCCGATGCTTCTAATATTTATCTGTTTTATTTTAATGACATTTGTTCATATTATATTAAAGATAGATAAGCTACGCGGTTCAAAAAAGTTAAAAGCAACTATACTTTTTTCAATTTGTGTAGGTGTAATATGTGTTAATTTCTTTGAAAGTAATTTAATATATATAATCAGCTTTATTTCAATATTATTCTGGGTTTATTTAGGCTACCTATTAAAATTAGTAGAAAAAGATAGATAAAATAATATAATAATCAGATTTGGGGTGTAAATAATGTTCGAAAATTATAGCTTGAGAGAATTTACAGATGAATTAGCATCTGGTAATCCTACACCTGGTGGTGGAAGTGTTGCAGCATTTGTTGGAGTATTATCAGCTGGATTAAACAGTATGGTTTATAGCTTAACATTTGGTAAGAAGAAGTTTAATGAATTTGAAGAGGAATGCAAAAAAGAGATATATGATTCCGCTAACAGAACAAAAGGATATATAAATAAGTTCTATGAATTTATGGAAGAAGACAAAAAAGTTTTTGAACTATTGATGGGTGCATATAAATTGCCCAAAGGGAATGAAGAAGAAATAAAAATTAGAGAAGAAAAAATATTAGAGAATACAAAGGGAGCACTTGAGTCTCCATTAAATTTTGCAAGAACTGCAATTAACTTATTTAATGAGATTGAAATTGCTACGAGGTATGGAAATAGGGGAGCTATATCTGATGCTGGAGTAGCAGCAATTTTAATACATGCTGCCATTGAAAGTGCTGGATTGAATGTTAAAATCAACTTAGCTAATATTCCAGAAGGCGAATATAAAAATTCTATTTCTAGAGAAATTAATTACATTCAGGTTGAATCAGCTTATAAAAAAGATAAACTAATAAGAACAATTAATAATATTATGGATGGAAAATAAAAAAAGGCTTTGAGCCTTTTTTTATTGAATTTCATTTAAAGATTTAAAGGTATAGCCTTTGGCTTTTGCATCCTGTATAACAGATTTTAATATTTTAGCATTTGTTTTTGAAACTGAGTGCAATAACATTATTTCACCAGGATGGAAGTTTTCTGTTATTTTCTTAAAAGCAAAATCTTCATTTGGCTGTTCATCCACTACCCAATCTTTATAAGCAAAGCTCCAAAAGATAGTTTTATAGCCTAGTTTGGTTGTTTTATCAAGTACTTCTTCAGAGTATTTGCCCATAGGTGGTCTAAATAATTTAGGCATGTCATTACCAGTGATTTCTTTATATAATATTTCTACATCTTCAAATTCTTTTTTAAACTTAGCATCATCATGTATTTTTGCCATTGAAGGATGTCTAGCACTGTGATTACATACCAAATGACCTTCATCAACCATTCGTTTTATTAGATTTGGGCAATCCTTCAAATAAGGTTTAACTACAAAGAATGCAGCTGGTACATTTTCCTCTTTTAGTATATCAAGAATTATTGGAGTATATCCATTTTCATATCCTTGATCAAAAGTAAGATAAATAACTTTCTCATTTGTATTACCTAAAAAGTAGGCTGGGTATTTAGCTATAAAATCTTTACATTCTTTAGGGTAAGATGGAATGTTTCCCTTACCGTTTGAAGCATAATACCAATCTAATTCCTTTGTGGACGAAGCAACAGTTGGTATATATGTTACAAAAGAAATTAAAGATAGAAAAAAGATTAAAAAAATTTTTATAAACTTTTTCATAAAATCACCTCAATTTTATGTTCTGTAGTTTTAAAAAAAATAGTAAAGTAGTTTATTCCAACATTGGGTATAATGTTGAAATAAAGAAATATATAAAGTATAATTTTAAGGATGAGTAAAGGAAAGAAAGGAATGTACATAGAATGAAGTTAGGAATAGTTGGGTTACCAAATGTAGGAAAGAGTACTCTTTTTAATGCTATAACAAAAGCTGGAGCTGAATCAGCAAATTATCCATTTTGTACGATAGAACCAAATGTTGGAGTTGTAGCAGTTCCAGATAAAAGACTTGATGAATTAGAAAGAATATATAATAGTAAGAAAAAGGTATATACATCAGTAGAATTTTATGATATCGCTGGATTAGTAAAAGGTGCATCAAAAGGTGAAGGTTTAGGAAATAAGTTCTTATCACATATAAGAGAAGTTGAAGCTATATGTCATGTTGTTAGATGCTTCAATGATGGAAATGTAGTTCATGTAGAAGGAAACGTTGATCCAATTAGAGATGCAGAAACTATAAATTTAGAATTAATATTTTCTGATTTAGAAGTTTTAGAGAGAAGAATGGAAAAGACTGTAAAGCTTTCAAGATCTGGCGATAAAAAGGCAAAGGAAGAATATTCTTTAATGGAAAGAATTAAAGAACATATGGAGAATAATAAGCCAGTAAGAACCTTAGAAGCAACTGAAGAAGAACAAGATTTTATAAAAAGCCTATTCTTAATTACTTCTAAGCCAGTTTTATATGTTTGTAATGTATCTGAAGAAGAAGTAATGAGTGGTAATTTAGAAAATGAATATGTAAAAAAAGTTAAAGAATATGCTACTGCTGAAAATGCAGAAGTAATCATTGTTTGTGCTAAACTAGAAGAAGAGCTTTCAGGATTAGATGATGATGAGAAAAATGAAATGCTTAATGAATATGGTTTAGATGAATCTGGGCTAGATAAATTAATTCAAGCTAGTTATAAGTTACTTGGATTAATTAGTTATTTAACTGCAGGAGTTCAAGAAGTAAGAGCGTGGACAATTATCAATGGAACTAAGGCACCTCAAGCAGCTGGTAAGATACATACAGATATTGAAAGAGGATTTATAAGAGCAGAAATAGTTTCATATGATGATTTAGTACAATTAGGTTCTGAAGCTGCTGCCAAAGAAAAGGGATTATATAGACTTGAAGGAAAAGAATATGTAATGAAAGATGGAGATGTAGTTAACTTTAGATTTAATGTGTAAATAAAATAGGGTTTTGTATAGTAAACTCAATTTATTCTTGTTTGAAAATGTCGGTTTCTGGACATTTTCAGGCATGAATGAATTATTAGTTGAACTTAAAACCCTATATAGGGTTTTGTAAAGAAGTGATTCAAAGTAATGAATCACTTCTTTTTTTATTTTAAATCATTATGAACATATAATGAAAAATTTGACTAATTTTAAAAAATAGTTAAAAATCCTTCTAAAATCTTGAAGGGTTTTAACTTTTATTATAGAATATATATATAAAGTGGTTAAAAGTGGTGCAAAGTGGTGTATAATAGTTTAAGAGGAATAGATTTGTGGAGAGGTGAAAAATGTTTATAGGTGAATACCAACATGGTCTTGATTCTAAAAACAGAATGATCATACCCTCTAAGTTAAGAGAAGAGCTAGGAAATAAGTTCATTTTAACTAAGGGATTAGATGGATGCCTATATGCATATCCTATGAGCGAATGGAAAATTTTGGAAGAGAAGCTAAAATCCCTACCACTTACTAATAAGGATGCTAGAGCTTTTGTAAGATTCTTCTTTGCAGGTGCTTGCGAAGTGGAGTTAGATAAGCAAGGGAGAGGGTTAATACCTCAAAATCTTATAGAGTATGCAAATATTGAAAAAGAAATAGTTAGCATAGGTGTGTTAACCAGAATTGAAATATGGAGCAAAGAGAAATGGACAGAATATAATGACGCTAATATTGATTATGATAGTATAGCTGAAAAAATGAGCGATTTAGGAATATAAGGAGTGATAGAATGGAGTTCAAACACTTATCAGTTTTATTAAACGAATGTATAGATGCATTAAAAATTAAAGAAAGTGGTAAATATGTAGATTGCACAATGGGTGGTGCAGGTCATTCTTTTCATATAATAACTAGACTTGGAAGAGATGGCGAATTAATAGGTATAGATCAAGATACAGATGCTCTAAATGCAGCTAAAGCAAGACTTAAAATTTTTGATAATGTAAGATATGTTCATAATAATTTTTATAATATATATGAGATTCTAGAAGAATTACATATTCCAAAAGTAGATGGAATACTTATGGATTTAGGAGTTTCTTCGTATCAGTTAGACAATGGAGACAGAGGGTTTAGTTATATGAAAGATGCTCCACTTGATATGAGAATGAATAGAGATAATTCTTTGAGTGCGTATGAAGTAGTAAACAATTACTCTGAAGAAGAGATTTATAGAATTATAAAAGAATATGGTGAGGAGAAATTCGCAAAAAGAATTGCTGGCTTTATTCAAGAGAATAGAAAAGAAAAGCCAATAGAAACAACTTTGGAATTAGTTGACATAATAAAAAGAGCAATTCCAGCTAAAGCAAGAAGAGAAGGGCCTCATCCAGCGAAAAGAACTTTTCAAGCTATAAGAATTGAAGTAAATGGGGAATTAGAAATACTTGAAAAAGCTATAGAAGATAGTGTGGAGAAGTTAAATCCCGGTGGAAGATTAGCAATAATTACATTTCATTCATTAGAAGATAGAATTGTTAAGAATAAATTTAGAGATTTAGCCAATCCATGTACTTGTCCTAAAGAGTTTCCAGTGTGTGCATGTGGTAAAAAGTCTAAAGGCAAGGTAATTACAAGAAAGGCAATTGAGCCAACAGAAGAAGAGGTTGAGAGAAATCCAAGAAGCAGAAGTGCTAAACTTAGAATTTTCGAAAAAATTTAGTTATATAAAATGGGGATGTGAATAAATTGAAAATGAGAGAATATGATTATATAAAAGGGAATAATGCTTTAAATCCACAAAGAAAGTTAAGAGAGCCTGATAGAGAAGAATATGAAAAGTTAAAAAGAGCAAGAAAGCAAAGACAAGTAATAATTAACAATAAAAAAGCTAAGTTAAGAGCAGGAATGACACAAATAATATTTTTGGTGTTTATATTAGGCATGGTTACAATATTTAGAGATTCACAAGTTTATAAAATTCAAAAATCTATGGCTTCGATAGATTCCAATATTAAATCAGTAGAGGCAGATAATGAAGCACTTAACTTAGATGTACTAAAAGCATCTTCTCTTGGAAATGTTAAACAAAAGGCTGAAACAAATTTAGGTATGACAATACCTAAAAAAGGAGATATAATAAAAGTTGATTTAAGTCAAAATAATTTTAACTTACAACAAGTAGATAATACAAAAGTGGGAGATACAACTTTATTAGAAAAGATGATGGATGCACTTTGGTAGGTGCATCTTAGTTTTTAAATCAATTTACACGGAGGTTAAACTGTGAAAAAAAAGTACAGAGATAGTGCCACGATAAAGAAGAGAATGAGAATAGTCTTTATTATGCTTAGTTTAGTTTTCTTTATATTATCAATAAGATTGTCTTATATAATGATAGTTAAAAGAAAAGATTACTCTGCAAAGGCTATCGAACAATGGACTAGTGAAGTAAAAATTGATGCAAAAAGAGGAAAAATATTAGATAGAAATGGTTCAGAATTAGCTGTTTCTGCAAATGTGTATAGGGTTGATTTTGATTTAAATGCAATTAGAACTTACTTGAAAAATAATGATTTAGTTACAGATGATATTGCTAAAAAAATAGCAGAAGCATTAGAAATGGACAAGCAGGATGTAGTTAAAAAGCTAGAGACTAAGTTGCCGTCAGGAGCAGCAGCTGGATCTGCTACACTTGTAAGAAGAATTGAAAAAGAACCAGCAGATAAGGTGAAAAATTTAAAAATAAATGGGGTTATAGTATCACCAGATACAAAGAGATATTATCCAAACAATAACTTCTTAGCTCAAACAATAGGGGTTACCAATACAGATGGTCAAGGTCTAGGTGGAATAGAATTACAATACAATAAAGAATTATCTGGAGTGCCAGGTATGAGAATAGCAGAATTGGATAGAAAAAGTGAAGAATTACCATATACAGTTTCTAAGTTTACGCCACCAGTAGATGGAAAAGATGTAACACTAACTATTGATGAGAAAATGCAATATTTCGCTGAGAAAGCAGCAGAACAAGCATTAAATGATAATAAAGCAAAGGCGGTTAGTGTAATAATAACTAATCCTAAAAATGGAGAAGTACTTGCTATGGCAAATAAGCCAGATTTTGATCCGAATAAACCATATGAAGGTGCAGATAAATTTGACGGAAAGACTTCTGGAGATAAACTTCAAAAAATGTGGAGAAATAGAAGCGTATCTGACTCATTTGAACCAGGATCTATTTTCAAAATAATTACTGCAGAAGCAGCTCTTGAAGAAGGTGTAGGAGTAAATGATACTTATACATGCGGTGGATCTACTGTAGTTGGCGGAAGAACAATAAAATGTTGGAAGTCTGGCGGACATGGTACTGAAACTTTCGCAGATATATTAAAGAATTCGTGTAACGTTGGATTTATACAATTAGGTCAAAAAATAGGTAAAGAAAATCTAAATAAGCATATTGCAGAATTTGGGTTAGGTAAAGTTTCAGGGATAGATTTACCTGGTGAAGCAAAAGGTATAATAAAACCTACAAATCAAATTTCAGATGTAGATTTAGCAACAATTTCTTTTGGACAAACTAATACAGTAAACCCAATACAATTTATGGCTTCTGTTAATGCAGTTGCAAATGGTGGGACGTTAATTCAACCGCACCTTATGAAACAAATATCTCATAAGGATACAAATGGTGTTGAAATAATTGATGAGAAATTTACTCCTGCAACAAAAACAGTGGCAACACCAGAGAAAACAAAAGAATTAAGAGGGTATCTAGAAAGAGTTGTATCAGAGGGTTCAGCTAAAAGAACATTCATAGAAGGATATCATATAGCAGGTAAAACAGGTACAGCACAAAAGGTTAATCCTCAAAATGGGACATATGAGAATGGAAAGTATATTTCAACATTTGTTGGTATGGCTCCAGCAGATGATCCTAAGGTTACAGTTATGATATCTATAGATGAGCCAAGCGCTGGTGAATATTTCGCAGGGGTTATAGCAACACCAATTGCAAATATGTTATTTACAGATATATTTAATTATATGGAAAGTGATTTTGATAAAATCGGTTCTACTAGCGTAGTTAAGGATGTAGTTGTGCCAGAAATAAGAGGACTTAAGGTTGAGGATGCTAAGAAGAAACTAAAAGACTTTAAATTAGATTTCCAAATTGATGGTGATGGAACTTATGTTACTGATGTATCGCCAAAGCCTGGATATTCTGTTAAAGAGGGAAGTAAATTAAATCTTTACACTGGTTCTGATGCGAACTATAATAAGGATATAATAATGCCAGATGTAACTGGATATAGTCAAGCTGCTGCTTCAGAATTGTTGAGTTCATTAGGAATAACTCCAAAATATGAGGGAGTTGGATTAATTGATTACCAAAGTGTAGAAGCTGGTGAAATTATTAAAAAAGGTACTACTGTACAACTAAGATTATCAAATGAAACTGGAGATGGAGGATTTTAGCATGTGGTTTTCCACATGCTCATCTTTTGTAAAAAAATAAGTTATTAAGATTATGTTTTTAGCATAATATTTAGGGAGTGTATTTATGTTACTTGAAAAACTACTATGTAATATTGATTATTGTGTTACAAAAGGAGATTTAAATATCCAAATAAACGATGTGAAGTATGATAATAGAAAGGTTACAAAGAGAGACGTGTTTGTTTGTATCAAAGGTACAAAGGTAGACGGACATAACTTTGCAACTGATGCAATTCAAAGAGGAGCTTCTGTTGTTATTACAGAAAAAGAATTAAATATAAATTCTGACTATACAGAAATTGTAGTGAAAGATGGTAGAAAAGCTTTAGCGATTATTAGTGCTAATTATTTTGGAAACCCAATAGAAAAGTTAAAGCTAATTGGAGTTACTGGGACAAACGGAAAAACAACTACAGCTTTCATGATTAAATCAATATTAGAAAATGAAAATATAAAAACTGGATTAATAGGAACCATCGCAAATTATATTGGAAATAAAGAAATAAAGACTGAACGTACAACTCCAGAATCCTATGAATTACATCAATTATTTAGACAAATGGTAGATGAGGATGTAGAATGTTGCGTTATGGAAGTATCATCACATTCACTAGAGTTAGATAGAGTGTATGGTATTAGATTTAATGTTGGTATATTTACAAATTTGACAAGAGATCATTTGGATTTTCACGGGACCTTTGAAAATTATTATAAAGCGAAATATAAGCTTTTCGAAAACTCATACTATAAGATCATCAATATGGATGATAAATACGGAGAAAGAATTATGGGAGAACTTTTAAATAAAGGTGAGAAGGAAAGAACCTTAAGTTTCTCCATAAACAAAGAAGCTGATTTTATGGGAAAGAATATCACTATTGATGGTGTACTTTCAAGCTTCAATGTTATAAATAAAAATGATATGCATAAAATATCTCTTCAAATTCCAGGAGATTATAATGTTCATAATGCTTTAGGAGCAATTGGAGCTACTAGGATTTTAGGTATTAGTTGGGATAGTATTATAAATGCATTAAAGAAAACTGTTGTTACAGGTCGTTGTGAAAGAATTGGGTATGAATATAATAAAGACTTTGAAATAATAAATGATTATGCACATACACCAGATGGGTTAGAAAATATATTATCAACAGCTAGAAAATTTACTAAGAATAGACTACTCTGCATTTTTGGATGTGGTGGAGATAGAGATAAACAGAAACGTGGAGAAATGGGCGAAATAGCTACAAGGTTATGCGACTATGTTATAGTAACTTCAGATAATCCAAGAAGCGAAGAACCTATTGAAATAATTAATGATATCGTTAGGGAGTTAAAAGCAACTAACTATGAAATTATAGAAAATAGGTATAATGCAATAGAGAAAGGCATCTCTATTTGTAAAGATGGTGATGTACTTATAATTGCTGGAAAGGGACATGAAACTTACCAAATTCTTAAAGATAAGGTAATTGACTTTGATGAGAGAAAAGTGGTAAAAGAAATATTGGAACGAAGATAGGTGATTATAATGGAAAAATTAAGATTGGAAGAGATAATAACTGCTGTTAATGGAAAAGTTTTAAGTAATGGTACGCTTGAAATTTTTGATAAAATTACTACTGATAGTAGAAAAATTGAAAAGGACAGTATATTTTTCGCATTAAAGGGCGAGAATTTTAACGGTAATGAATATATTGGAACTGCTATTAAAAATGGTGCAAAATTATGTGTAGTAGATGAAGATGTAACATTTGATGAAAATATAGACTGCAGTATTATAAAGGTTGACAATTCTAGAACAGCATTATTAGATCTAGCTGAGTATTATAGAAGTAAATTATCCCTAAAGGTAATTGGGGTAACCGGCTCAACAGGAAAAACTTCTACAAAAGATATAATAGCTGCAATATTATCTGAGAAATTTAAGGTTTTTAAAACTAAAGGGAACTTTAATAATGAAATTGGAGTTCCATTAATGATTTTTGAACTAGATAATTCATATGACGTAGCAGTACTTGAAATGGGTATGAGTGACTTTGGAGAAATTCATAGATTAGCTAAGGCTGCAAGACCAGATATTTCTGTAATAACTAATATAGGGATTTCTCACATAGAAAACTTAGGTACTCAAGAAGGTATATTAAAGGCTAAGATGGAAATCACCGATTATTTTAATGAAAAGAGTATACTAATATTAAATTCTGAAGACAAGTATTTAAATACTGTAAAAGACAGAAATTTTAGAATAATTAGGTGTGGTGTTAACGAATCATCAGACTTAAAGGCTGCTGAGATCCATTTAATGGAGGAACATGTTGAATTCTCGATATGGCATAATGACAATTTCTGTAGATTTAAAATAGATGCACCTGGAGAACATAGTGTCCTAAATGGACTTTTAGGTATTGCATGCTCATTAGAATTAGGTCTTACTTTTGAAGAAATGAAAAAGGGACTTAATAATCTAGAAAGAACTTCAATGAGATTAGAGTTTATAAGAAAAAATGATATAACAATTATAAATGATTGTTATAATGCATCTCCACAGTCAATGAAGGCAGCATTAGATGTTCAAAAAAATACTAAAGGCAAAAGAAAGATTGCTGTTTTAGGAACAATGCTTGAATTAGGGCAGATGTCTTTTGAAGCACATAAAGAAGTTGGCAAATATGCTAAAGAAATTGGGATTGATGAACTTTTAGTAACAGGTGAATATTCAACTGCTTATAAAGAAGGATTTGGGGATTCAATTAGAAGTTTTAAATCAAAAGAGGAATTAATAAAATTTTTAGATGAATTTATTGATTCAGAGGATTGTATTTTAATTAAAGCATCTAGAGGGATGAAATTTGAAGAAATAGTACATTCCATTAATAACTAAAGTTCATTAAAAAGGGGAAAAGATATGGAAAATATGAAAAGTATGCTTAATCCAGATATAATTATGGCTATAGTCTTGGGTTTCGCAATTGCAACTATAATTGGGGGACCAATAATCAAATTATTATATAAGTTAAAATTTGGACAAAATATTAGAGAAGATGGACCAAGAACACATCTAAAAAAAGCTGGTACACCTACAATTGGTGGATTAATATTTATTTTTTCTACTATAATTGCGACGTTTATTATGATAAGCAATATAAAGGATGAAGCTATTATAGCTTTACTTGCTTTTGTAGCTTTTGGTTTTATAGGATTCTTGGATGATATTTTAAAAATAATAAGAAAGAATAATCTTGGACTTAGAGCGTACCAAAAAATGATATTATTATTATTAGTATCTTCTCTATTAGCTTATTATGGATATGTGAATGTTGGTACTAAAATAAATATACCTTTTGTAAATGCACAAATTGATATAGGAATTTTCTACATACCATTTATAATCTTTTATTTTGCATCAGAGACTAATGCGGTAAACTTAACAGATGGATTAGATGGATTGGCAACTTCTATCACTGTACTAGTTATGACGTTTTTATCAATATTAAGTTTTAATTTAGGCCACTATAGTTTATCAATCTTTTGTGTGATTTTAGCTGGAGCGCTTTTAGGATTCTTAAGATTTAATGCGTTCCCTGCCAGAGTTTTTATGGGGGATACAGGTTCTTTAGCCTTAGGAGGAGCTGTTGCAACTGTTGGGTTACTACTAAAAGTTGAGTTTTTGATAGTGATTATTGGTGGTATATATGTACTTGAAGCATTATCAGTAGTAATTCAAGTTGCATCATTTAAACTTACTGGAAAAAGAGTATTTAAGATGGCTCCTATACACCATCATTTTGAACAATTAGGTTGGAAAGAAACTAAGGTAGTTACAGTATTTTCAATTATTACTTTAATTTTATGTTTTATTGGGTTCCTTTCTCTTTAGTAATTCATGGAGGGTAGAGAATGAAAAAAATTAAAAAAGCAGCAGTTAAGATGGGGCAAATAGATTATATACTATTTTATGTAATATTCTTCTTGCTTGCCATAGGGGTAGTAATGGTATACTCTGCATCATCTTTTTATGCGATGTATAATTTTAATGACAATATGTATTTTTTAAAGAAACAAGGATTTTCCGCTATAGTTGGAGTTATAGCTATGCTTTTCATGATGTCATTTGATTATCACAAACTTAAGAAATTGACTGTACCATTAATAATAATAACAATTCCTTTACTATACGTTGTGTTTCTTTTTGAAGGAACTAATGGGGCCCAAAGATGGATACCACTTCCTGGGTTTTCACTTCAGCCTTCAGAAATAGCGAAATATGCAGTAGTAGCATTTTTAGCACTTAGTATTGATAAAAAGGGTGAAGGTATTAAAAATTTCAAAACTGGAATATTACCTTATATCGTTTTCTCAGGCTTTTTTGCAGGATCAGTACTTTTAGAAAAGAATTTATCTATTGCTTCAGTTATTATGATAGTAACACTTATTGTGCTTTTTGTTGGAGGAGCTAGACCTAGAGATTTTGCAACAATAATACCAGTGCTTTTTGCAGGTGGAGTATTTTTTATTTTTTCAGAATCATATAGAAGAGAAAGACTATTAAACTTCTTAGATCCTTGGAAAGATCCAGCAAATAATGGATATCAGTTAATACAATCATTTTTAGCATTGGGTGCAGGAGGAGTTACAGGCTTAGGTCTTGGCCAATCAAGACAAAAAACTCTATATATGCCTGAGCCACATAATGATTTTATTTTTTCAATTATTGGTGAAGAGTTAGGTCTTATAGGTTGTCTTTTTATAATAATTTTATTTGTGGTTTTAGTTTGGAGAGGAATTTCCATAGCCATGAGAGCTAAGGATACTTATGGTACCTTGTTAGCAACAGGTATAACAGGTATTATAGCAGTACAGGCGTTAATTAATATCGCAGTTGTAACTGGTTCTATGCCAGTTACTGGAGTGCCACTTCCTTTAATTAGTTACGGGGGATCGTCATTAATTATAAATATGACTGCACTGGGTATATTGCTAAATATATCTAGACAAATTGAACGAAAAAGTAGTACTTAACTTTGCATTTGCAAAGTTAAGTTTTTTTCAACTAAAAATTAAGAAAATTGTAATGAAATATGTAATGTAAAGTGATATTATTAAGTAAAAGGAAATTAAGGAGAATTCAAGTGCAACCACAAAATAACAAATATATAGAAGTGAGAAGAAAAAAACAGAAGATAAAAAAATTAGTAGCCTTATTTATATTATTTTTAGGGTTATTTATTTTGTTTTTATTAAAAGCTCCAACTTTTAATATTTCTCAAATAAGTGTTAAAAATAATAATGAAAATCCTATATTAAAAGAAGATTATATAAGTGGGAAATTGAATATTTTTAAAGGAAAAAATATTTTTTCGGTAAAAAGACAAACTATTGAGGAAGAACTAGAAAAAGAAGCTTATGTTAAAGAAGCAAAGGTTACTAAAAAATTACCGAATAAAGTAAGTATAGATATTATAGAAAAGAAGCCAACATTTTCAATTGAAGATAATGGGGAATTCTATGTTTTAGATGAAGAAGGTAAGATAATAGAAATAAAAAATGAAAAGGAAAATGATACATTAATAAATCTTAAAGGTATTAGCGTAAATAACAAAAATGTAGGAAGTTATATTACTAAAGATGAAAAGATGGAAAAATTAATAGATTCCTTTGGAAAGCTTTTAGCTGCTAACACATCTAATATAAAATTCTCATTTCTAGATTTAAGTGATACAGCTAATATAAATATTTATTATGGTGAAGTAATGATTAAAATAGGTTCAGAATATACTTTACAAAATAAGCTCAACAGTGCAATAAATATTTTAAAGAGTCATAATATGAAAAAGGGTTACATAGATGTAAGATTTAATACAAATCCGATTATCGTAGAAGAATAGGAGGTCATGTATGAAAAAAATATATTCACAGCTTGCAGTAGCAGTAGTTTGCGCTCTATTAGGCTTCCTTTTATCATATCAGTTTAAGCTTATTAGCAATAAGGAGAAATCTACTCAACAAAATTATAATCAAACAGATGTATTAGCTGAAATTGAACAGTTAAAGAAAGAAAGAGATGATGCAAATAAACGTAATGGAGATCTTCAAGATCAATTAAAGAAAATTGAGGATGCATCAACAAATTCTAGTAATTTAGATAAGCAACTTAAGAAAGATTTAGATGATACTAGAATGATTACTGGCTCAATTGACGTTAAAGGTACAGGTATAACTTTATATATTAATCCTAAAAAGGATATATTCTCCACTCAAAATGATATGGATAATACAGCATTAGGTGAGACAGATTTAGTTCATATAGTTAACAACTTACTTTATGCTGGGGCTGAAGCTATATCAATAAATGATTATAGAATAACTCCTCAAACAGGAATAAAGTTCTCCAACAATTATATATGGATTGGCAGTGAAGGTAAAGTTGATCCAAAAACTGAAATTACTATTAAAGCAGTAGGAGATAAGACAAAATTACAATCTATACTTAATTTTGGAGGAACATTAGAGGTTGGAAGTTTACACAATTATAATAAAAAAATTGTCCCAGAGGACCAGATTGTCGTTAATAAAAGTACAAAAGGTTTAAATACTAATTTTATAAAACCTGTTCAATAAAGGGGTGTTTAGATGATAGCATTTTTAGGATTACTAGTTGGAATTATAATAGGAATAACTACTCAAATCAATATACCAGATAAGTTTTCACCTTATATGTCTGTGGCTATACTTGCATGTTTAGATTCTGTTTTTGGAGCTATAAGAGCAACATTATCAAAGAACTTTCAAGCCGATGTTTTTATTTCGGGATTTTTTGGTAATGCAGCGTTGGCAGCTGCACTTGCATACTTGGGTGATAAACTAGGTATACCAATATATATAGCAGCAGTTATTGTTTTTGGAGGTAGAATATTCGATAATTTTGCAATTATAAGAAGACTTCTATTAGAAAAAGCAAAATCTCACTAGTGGAGGTTTAATTATGAAGCAAAATGAATCGAGCATATTTGTCTTTATAGCATCAATTATTGTTGGAATACTAATTGCATTAAACATAAATTTTTCAAAAGTTTCATCTAACATACAATTAACTACCAAAGAATATAGTGATGCTGTTGAGAAAAGAAATAAGCTAAGAAAAGAAGTAAGTGACTTAAAAGATGATAACTATAAGACTATTCAAAAGATAAATGAATATTCTTCAGCTGGAAAAAAAGATGATAAGGTAGTTGAGGATTTGAAGGCTCAGCTTAAATTAAATAAAATGGTTGATGGTTTTGAGGCAGTAACAGGACCTGGACTTAAAATAACTTTAAATGATGGGGATTTAAGCATTGATGAAAATGGAGTATACGATCCAATGCTTACAAAATTAAAAATACTTCATGATGAAGATATGGCAAATGTAGTAAATGAAATTAGAAATGCCGGCGGAGAAGCAATAGCTATAAATAAGCAGAGAGTTTTACCAAACTCCTTTATTATTTGTAATGCCGCGTTTTTAAATATCGATGATGTTCAGCTTCCAGCACCATTTGTTGTAGAAATTATAGGTGATGCGAAGTTAATGAAGGAATCTCTTCAGGATGAAAATGGATATTTAAGATTTTTAAAGAACAGAGGGCTAAGGGTAGTAATTGAAGAAGAAACAAATATTACTTTGCCTGCCATTGAAAAAAAATCAATAGCACCAAATTTTTTAGCACCTTATATTAAGTAGAAGGTGCTTTTTTACTATTTAGGAATTTACAATATTTTAAGGGTTTAGGTAACATTATAGGTTTAGAATATAATCTAAGAGTTTACTAGCGTTCCCTAAAGAGTCAAAAAAGAATTAATCGCCTTGACGATTTTTTTTTCTACATTTAACTATAAAAGGTAAGTGGTGTAGCAAAAGTTATTTTAATGTGAATTATATATATTATAATATTTATAGAAAAAATCACTACTATATAGTATAATAAATATGTAAATTTGAAGGAAATTGCTATGTTTTGGAGAATATAATTAGGGTAAGGGGCTGATAGGTTGAGTATAAGACAAAATATATTAAGTATACAAAAGGAAATACCAGATGAAGTAACACTTATAGCCGTATCAAAAACTAAACCATTACAAGATTTAGAAGATGCATATGAATGTGGAATGAGAGATTTTGGAGAAAACAAAGTTCAAGAACTTATGGAAAAGTACGATAGATTTCATAAGGATGTTAGATGGCATCTCATAGGACATCTTCAAACCAATAAAGTTAAATACCTTGTTGGAAAAGTACACTTAATACATTCGCTCGACTCAATTAAGCTTTTGCATCAAATTGAAAAGGTATATAGTGCTGAAAATATGATTGCAAAAGTTCTTATTCAGATAAATATTGGTAAAGAGGAAAGTAAAACAGGTATTTTTGAAGAGGATATTGAAAATATCATTGAAGAAATTGAAAAGTGTAACTATGTTAAAGCCTTAGGGATTATGGTAATAATACCAAAAGGAGATGTAGAAAGTAATAGGCTCTACTTTAGAAAAACAAAGGGAATTTGGAATGTCCTAAGTGAAAAGAATTACAAAAATGTACAAATGGAATATCTTTCAATGGGAATGACTAAAGACTATAAAACTGCAATTGAAGAAGGCAGTAATATGGTTAGAATCGGTGAAGGAATATTCGGCCAAAGAATATATAATTAGGAGGTAAATAAAAGATGGCAGCTAAAATGGTTGATAAAGTAAAAGGATTATTCGGATTTGGAGAATATGATGACGAATACGAAGATTTTGAAGATGATGAATTAATGGATGAGGTGGAAGAAGTTGAACCAATTATCTCTAATAAAAAGAGTAATAAAGTAGTTAATATACATACTTCTTCTTCAGCAAAGGTAACAATTAAAAAACCTACAGTATATGATGATGCTACTGAAATTTGTGAGGCATTAAAAGCAAGAAGAATAGTAGTTATAAACTCTACTGCTCTTGAAACTAAAATTGCACAAAGACTATTAGATTTCGTTTCTGGTGCATGTTTTGCATTAGCTGGGGAACTTCAAGAAGTTGAAAAAGGGGTATATATACTATCACCTTCAAATGTTGAAGTAACAAATGAATTGAAAAGCGAATTATCATCTAAGGGAATATTTAATTGGAGTAAATAGTATAGTGTAGAGTACTCTTATTTGTACTAAGTTTTAAGAATATAATTACTATTAAAGAAGGGATTGAAATCGTGTGATAGCTATACTTTTACTTTTTAAAATATTAGAGTGGGCTATAATTTTGGATGTTATATTATCTATGGCAGCTCAGATGGGTTATGCTGTTAATATATATCGATCATTAAATAAATTTACTGGCCCTATACTTGAGCCTTTTAGAAGACTACAAGATAGACTTAATTTAAATCTACCGATCGATTTTTCTCCATTATTGGCATTACTTGCAATACAATTCATACAATCCTTATTATTTAGGGTATTATAATAAATGATTGATAAAAAAGAATTAATTGCACATTTTTCTGGAGAAGAATTAAATTTAGCTCAATCTGTTTTGGAGAAGGCTAATATTTCTATGCAATATGAAACTACAATTTTTACACAGGATTTTTTAACCCCTAATATATGGAACTTTTTTTACAAAAGGTTATCTCATATAATGAAAATAGAGTGCAACGGTGTATTTGAGGAAAGCGAAAGAAGAATGATTTCATTCAACAATGGCTATAATACCCCATATCCTATTTCAATGCTAAAAATAATAAATAATTCAAAGTTTAAAGTTTTAGAGCACAAGGATTATTTAGGTGCTATATTATCTTTAGGAATAAAGAGAAATAAGATTGGGGATTTAGTTATCAAAGATAATAAATGCTATTTTGTAGTTTGTGAGGAAATTGGCAAGTTTATAATTGAAAATCTTATTTCTGTAGGCAAAAATCCTTGCACTGTTGAATTTATAACTGATTTAGAAGAATTACCACACATAGATTTTACTGAGTCTATTATTAATGTAGCTTCACTTAGAGCAGATGCATTAGTAAGCGAAATTGCTAATTGTTCAAGAGCAAATGCTGTGAAACTTATTGATTCTGGGAAAGTACTTATAGATTATTCAGATGACATTAATAAGAGCTCAGAGGTAAAATTAGATTCAAGAATCACTATAAGAGGCAAAGGTAAGTATATAATTAGTGAAATAGTTGGAAAAACAAAAAGTGATAAATTAAGAATTAAAATAAAAAAATATACATAATGTAGAGGTGATACGTATGAAAATTACTCCAGCAGACATAAGTAATAAGGAGTTTAAAAGAGGGCTTAGAGGATACAGTCCGGAAGAAGTAGATGAGTTTCTTGATGAAATAGTTGAAAACTATGAAGAAATTTACAAAGAAAATTCTCACCTTAAGGATACTGTAACTAATTTAACTGAAAAGTTAGATCACTATAATAAGATTGAAAATACAATTCAAAATACTCTTTTATTAGCTCAAAATGCAGCTGAACAAGCAAGATCTTCATCGCAAAAAGAGGCTGATTTAATTGTAAAAAATGCAAACGATGCAGCACAAAAAATATTAGATAAGGCTCATGGAGATGTAATACAAATTAATGATGAATATGATAAAGTAAAACAAGAATTTGTAAGATTTAGAGCTAAGTTTAGAAATTTTATGAATACACAACTAGAAACTTTTGATGATTTGGAAAAAGAAGTAATTAAAAATTACAGCATTGGAACTCCTGTAGAAGAAGTTATAGAAGAAAGAACCATTGAAGAGGATCCAATAACTAATGAATCAATTGAAGAAGAAGTTAGTAATACTGATCTTGATCAAATAAAAAGTTTTTTTGCAAATAAATAGTTTCAAGTGCAAAATCTGTAAGGATTTTGCTTCTTTTTTTTTAGAAATCTCTTGAAATTTAGGTAGCTTAAATTTATCATATACTTTATAATATGTAAATTAAGAGTGTATTGTAATAATAATATTGCTTGATTTTGATAAGAATATATATGAGTAATTCTATTCGACAACATATCTATTAACGACTGGTAGAAAATACATATGTTGAAGTTAGATTTAAAAAATCAAAAGAGGGTGGTATTATGGACGACAACTTAATGAAGCTTTATAAAAAGAAACTATTGAGTGAAAAAGAAGAAGTTAAAAAAATTATAAAAAATCTAAGAGACAATGATATGGTATATACTAACATAGAGGTAGCATCTGAAATATCTCATTATGATAATCATCCTGCTGATACAGCTGGTGAAATTTACACTATGGAAACAGGGATTGCATTAAAAGCAAGAGAGGATAAAATTTACTCTCAAATTGAAAGATCATTAGATGCTATTGAAAATGGTACATATGGTAAGTGCAAATACTGTGGAACTGAGATATCTAAGGAAAGATTAGATTTTATACCTTATGCAGAGTATTGTATTGAATGTCAAAAGAAAATTTCTTCTAAAACAAATGAAATAGAGAGACCTGTAGAAGAAAAGGTTTTAGGGAATCCATTTTATTTCGATCATGCAGATAGAAAAGAAAATATAGTAGATGGAACTATTGATAATTATCAAGATGTATATAACTATAATAAAGTGGATGATTATTATAGCATTGATAATTCAGATAATCTTTATAATGATGACGATGAATATGTTGATCCAATAGAAAAGATTAGCAACGCTCAATATAAAGCAAGTTTACCAGATTAGTTTTGGTGGGAGAGGCAATAATTATTATGGAAGAAAGAACTTTAAATGTAAATGAAGAGTTTGTTGATGTAAGAATAGATAAATACTTATCCGAAGTTTTAACGGATAAGTCAAGAAGCTTTATTCAAGAATTGATAGATTCTAAAAATGTTTTAGTAAACGGTAAGAATATAAAAAGTAGTTATAAATTAAAAATAAATGATTTAGTCAGCGTAGAGTTACCTGAAGCTACAAATCTTCAGGTTGAAGCTGAAAATATTCCACTCGATATAATTTATGAAGATAAAGATGTAATAGTAGTGAATAAACCACAAGGGATGGTTGTACATCCTGCTCCTGGTAATTATACAGGGACATTAGTTAATGCATTGCTATTTCATTGTAAAGATCTTTCAGGAATAAATGGTGTAATCAGACCTGGAATAGTACATAGGATTGATAAAGATACATCAGGAGTATTAGTAATAGCTAAAAATGATCAAAGTCATAGTTTTTTATCAAAGCAATTAAAGGATCATTCTATGAAAAGGGAATATATTGCATTAGTTGAAGGTAGAATAAAAGAATTAAAAGGAACTGTAAATGCACCTATTGGAAGACATCCAAAAGAAAGAATCAAGATGGCAATTGTTGAAGATGGAAGGGAAGCAATTACGCATTATGAGGTTATAGAAGTGTATGATAGATATACACTTGTTAAATGTAATTTGGAAACTGGTAGAACACATCAGATAAGAGTGCATATGGCCAAAATAGGACACCCTTTAGTTGGAGATCCAGTTTATGGATTTAAAAAGCAAAAAACTTCAACTAATGGGCAAATGCTACATGCAAGGTTATTGGGTTTTATACATCCAAGTACAAAAGAATATATGGAATTTTCTTCAGAACTTCCTGAATATTTTCAAGAAGCAATTAAAAAATTAAGGGGATAGGTGAAAAAATGAAATTAAAATCAATCTTATTAGATGAAAATGCAATAAGAAGAAGCTTGATTAGAATATCTCACGAGATTATAGAAAAAAATAAAGGTGTTGAAGATATAGTACTTATAGGAATTAAAAGAAGAGGATATCCTTTAGCACAGAGAATTGCTGAACAAATAAAAAATATAGAAGGTTTTGAGGTTCCAGTAGGAATGGTAGATATTACTCTTTATAGAGATGATTTAGGTGAAATTGGTCAAGCTCCATCTGTATCCGACAATGATATAGGTATTGAGATAAGAAATAAAAAGGTTATTATAGTAGATGATGTTCTATTTACCTGTAGAACAGCTAGAGCTGCAATAGATGCAATAATTGATTATCAAAGACCTAAATCAATACAACTGGCTGTACTTATTGATAGAGGACATAAAGAACTTCCTATAAGAGCTGATTATGTTGGCAAAAACATTCCGACTTCAAGCTCTGAGATAATTGCAGTGGAAATTAAGGAAATAGATAAGGAAGATTCTGTTAAAATATATGAAAAGTAAAAGGAGCATATTTAATGGATTATAATTTAATTGCAACATCTGCCTTTGGACTAGAATCAGTAGTAGCAAAGGAACTAAAATCTTTAGGATATGATGAATTAATACTCGAAAATGGTAAGGTGCATTTCACAGGAGATGAGTTAGATATTGTCATTGCTAACATACATTTAAGAACTGCAGAAAGAATATTAATTAATATGGGAGAATTTGAAGCTAGAAGCTTTGAAGAGCTATTTCAAGGTACAAAAGCTATAAATTGGGGGGCACTTATACCAGTAGATGGTAAGATGCATGTAACCGGTAAATCAGTTAAATCTACATTGCATTCAGTCCCAGATTGCCAATCAATAGTTAAGAAGGCTATAGTTACAAGTATGCAAGAGAAGTACAATAGAACAATTTTTTCAGAGGATGGTCCTGTTTATAAGACAGAAATATCCTTATTAAAAGACAAGGCAACATTATCAGTTGATACATCTGGACTTGGATTACATAAAAGAGGATATAGAGAAAAAGCTGGTGAGGCACCACTTAAAGAAACACTTGCAGCAGCAATGGTTCTTTTATCTAAGTGGTCAGGTAAAGAAACTTTAATAGATCCTTTTTGTGGTTCAGGAACAATATTGATTGAGGCTGTAATGGTTGCTAGGGATATGGCACCAGGATTAAATAGAAAATTTGTTAGTGAAGAATGGCCTAATATGCCTAAATCTCTTTGGGATCAAGTGAGGGATGGTGCAAGAAAGTCAATAAAGAATAACAATATCAAATTATTTGGTTATGATATAAATGGCAGATTATTATCTGTTGCAAAAGATAATGCAAGACTTGCTGGGGTTTCAGGTAATATTGAATTCCATAAGCAGGATTTTATGGATTTTGAACTTAAAAAGGATGATGTATTTATAATTTCTAATCCTCCATATGGAGAAAGAATTGGTGAGGAAGAAGAAATTAAAATTTTATATAAGAAACTAGGTGAACTTAAAAAAAGTAATCCAAATCTTCAAATGAATATCTTAACTTCATATGAAGATTTTCAGAAGCTTTTTGGAGTTAAATCAGATAAGAACAGAAAATTATACAATGGTAGATTAAAATGTTATTATTATGAATATTTTAGAAAATAAAGTTCATATGAAAGCAGGGCATTAAATATTTAATGCCCTGCTTCTTATTTTCTAATTAAATTAGGTTCACTTGGGTTAACATAGAGGGTTTTATTATTTGTATAAATAACCATTCCTGGCTTAGCTGAGTTTGGTTTCTTTACATATTTAACTTTGGTATAGTCAATAGGAATATTTGAAGATAGCTTTCCTTTGCTATAATAGGCAGCAAGGTTAGCTGCTTCCCTAAGGGTACTATCAGGTACATTTCCTCCTTTGATTATTACATGAGAACCTGGGATTTCTTTTGTATGAAGCCAAGTGTCTTCTTTATGTGCAAACTTTAATGTAAGATAATCATTTTGGATATTATTCTTACCAACAAAAATATCTAATCCATCACTTGAAATGAAATGAAGTGGTTTAGTTGCCTTATCCTTTTTATCTTTAGGATTTTTCTTGAATTTTATATATCCTGTTTCAATTAATTCCTTCTTTATATCATCAATATCTGAATACTGTTCCGAATTTTCCAGATTTGAAAGTACAGATTTAAGATATTCTAATTCTTCATCATTTTTACTTAACTGCTCCAGTGCATTTTCTTCAGATTTTTTTAATTTATTATATTTCTTATAATAATATTGAACATTTTCTGAAGGAGTTTTATTTGTATCAAGATCTATATCCAAATACTCTTCTTCATTTTCATTATAAAAATTTAAAAGTTTAATTGAATTGTCACCCTTTTTTATACTATAAATGTATGCTGTAAGTAGGTCACCTTTAATTTTATAGCTATCTTTCTTCTTACATTCATCTAATGTAGAGGTTAATATACTTAACTTTTTATTACATCTTTCGATATTAGTATTGATGATTTTTTGAAGGCCACTTGATTTAGATTTAATTCGATCCTGTTTATCCTTACCTTTAAAAAATAATTCTAATAGCTCAGAAGGATCTTGGAACTCTTCACAATATAAGTTCATATAATTTTTTATAGATGTTATATAAAAATCTTTAAATTCGTCATTATCTTTAAAAAGTAAGAACTTAATTTGAGAATCAAGATTTTTAAAATAGTTTATAGTAAAATCTGAAATTGTATCAATTGAATTATCTGCGGTGTTTTTTGAATAAATGTCAAACATTTCTGAACTAAGAAGTTTACTTATACCAGTAAATAAATTGAAAAACATATTTTTATCTAATTCAATTGATTTTTCTCTATATATTTCAGTAAGCTCATCCTTGTTAAAATTAAATGGATCTAGTTTATTACTATCTGGAGGGAATACGTATGTTACACCAGGAAATAAAACACGGTACGAATTTACGTCAGATGATATGTGTTTTATACATTCCATGATTTTATTATCTCTGTCCCTTATTAAAGTAATATTACTATGTCTCCCCATAATTTCAATAACTAACTTATATAGGGAGTTAAATCCAAGTTCGTCCATTGCTTCAACGTGGAGGGTTATTATTCTATCATTCTTATATTGAGTGACATCTACAATTTTGCCACTAGATAGATATTTTCTCAAAACCATTAAAAACATTGGGGCTTTTAGTGGATTTGCTTTAGGTTCTTTAGTAAAATGAAAACGAGGGTGTTTACTTGATGCAGAGATAAGAAATTTCTTATTTTCTCCACTAGTCCTTAAGGTTAATATTATTTCATCCTTTTCAGGTTGATTTATTTTATCAATTTTAGCACCAATTAATGATGGTTTTAATTCATCAACAAAATAGTGTAAAAAAATACCGTCTAAAGCCATAGAAATCTTCCTTTCATTAAAAAGATAAATTTAGTATAACATTTTTAAAACATTTGTATCAAGAATTTCTATAGGCTGAACTATTTAAGGGAGTAAATTAATAGAAAAATATATATAACATATAAATCACTTTTTATAAATAGGAGGATATTTAGTTTAAGTTATGAAAATTAAAAAAATAACATACCCTTTAGTACTTGCAGTTTTATCTTTAAATTTATATTCTTGTGATAATAATGTAAAATCAGATAAAAATAAAAGTTCATTCAAGGATTATAGTAAAGTAGTACAAGGTAGTGTTAATTACTATAATAACGGAAAAATGCAAATTATATTAGATTTAGATAAAAATATAAAGTTTTCAGATAATGAAGAAGGAGCTTTGATAAATTATAATAAAAAAGAAAATAGATATTTGAGAGAAAAAAATGTGGATAATTCTAAAAATCTTATTTTGGGTATTGAGAATAAAGAAAATACGATAGATTCTTGGAAAGATATAAAAGATGTTAAGTTGTCTCCAAGTGGTGATAAGGTTTTTTATTCAAAAGAAATAAAAGAAAATAATGTTGCTTTAGGTATTTATGATTCGTCAAATAAAAAGTTTGCAGAACTAAAAACTAATACGCTTATTTCTGGAAATAATTACGTTTGGCTAGATAATTATTCAATTATATATTATGGTGTTAAAGATGAAAGTAAATTGAATGGAATATTTCTTTATAATACTAAAACCAATAATGAAAAACTTTTGCTTGATATAAAGAAAGGAGCAATAGAATACATAGAAGTAGAAGGTAATAAAATTATTTATTTGACATCTGATTTTGATGGTAATAAATCACTAAATTCCTTTGATATTGATAATAGTAAAGTGAAGGTATTAACTACAGAAGTACAGAATATAAATGACATAATTGTTTTAGAAAATAAAATGTTTATATTAGGTAAAAGGAAAGATGGTTTATCTTCACTATATCTTTTAAGTGATGGTAAGTTAAAAAAATTGGTTTATGATTTTCCTAAGAATATTGATTTAGAGAAGGGCATAGAAAAAGATCTAGAGGGTAATATACTTTTCATAGGTTATGATGACTCATCTTCAAAAGAAGACGTATATGAACTTGTTTCAGTTGATGGAACAGTAAAAATAAAATCTAAAAAAACTGGACAATACTCTTTTATAGAAACAAATTAGCGATAATTTGTTTCTTTTTTTGATTAAAAAAATAGAAATATGATAATAATCTGAACTGGGGGTGATTAAATGAACCTAGGTGGAGAATTATCATTAGACAACATCGATATAGGGTTACTTAAGGAAGTTCCATTAGATATATGTGAGAAGTATAATATTATTCCTATAGGTAGATACAATGGGAAAATATATGTAGCTATGAGCAATGTATCAGATGAAATGGTAAAATATCTAGAACAAAACTTTTCTACAGGGATTGTTCCTATAAAATCATCAGAGAGTAATATTAAGAAATTAATAAAGGCTGGTTTTGGAGTAAGAATATATAAAAAAGACATAGATACCGAGGGAAATATAATTAACGACGCAATTAGCAAAAAAGCATCAGACATACATTTTGAGCCATTTGAAAAAGAGGTACTAATTAAATATAGATTAAATGGTTCGTTAATATTAGCATTTAAGATTGATAAGGAAAAATATTTAAATATTGCTACTAGAATTAAGATAAAAAGTAATATGGATTTTTCAGATAAATTAAGACCTCAAGATGGAAAGATGTTGCATAACATGAAAAATGGAGAATTATTAGATTTAAGAGTTTCAACACTTCCGACATATTATGGTGAAAAAATAGTAATAAGAGTGCTTTATAACAATTGGGATAAATATAATCTAGAAAATCTTAATTTCTCTAAAGATGATTTAAGTTTGCTTAAAAGAGCCCTTGCTGTAAGGAATGGGATGATAGTGGTAAATGGGCCTACAGGTTCTGGAAAATCAACCACATTGTATTCAATACTTAATGAAGAAAAAAGTAAAGATGTAAATATTACAACAATTGAAGATCCAGTAGAAATGCTAATAAATGGGATAAACCAAGTTGGAGTAAATACCAAAGCTGGAATAACATTTTCAAATGGATTAAGAAGTATTCTAAGACAAGATCCAGATATTATAATGATTGGGGAAATACGTGATGAGGAAACTGCAAGAATTGCAGTAAGAGCAGCAATTACAGGGCATAAGGTATATACAACAATTCATACGAAAAGCCCATATGAAGTTTTTTCAAGATTAAAAGAGATGGGTATAGAGGAATATCTACTAATGGATTCAATGATATTAGTGATTTCTCAGAGATTAGTTAAACGGAATTGTAGCAATTGTAATACTGTTAATAGAATCAGTGATGAAATTAGAAATAAACACAAGATTAGTATGGAAGTTTCTTATAAGGGCACTGGCTGTGAAGAGTGTAATTACACTGGAACTCAAGGGAGAATATTAATTTACGACATGTTGTTTATTAAGGACATAGAAAAGGCAAATATAAAAGAATACTTAAGAGGGGAAGTAGGCTCTAAGTTTAGCAGCAATTTTTTTACTAGACTTAAAAATCTCCTAGAGGAAGGAGTAATTAGCTTAGATACTTATATAAATTTTCTTGAAGGAGAGAATATTGAAGCGTAGTAAAGCACATAGAATTGATAATCTAACATTAAGTTATATAGCTGAATCCTTAGGAAACACAATAAATTGTGGCATACCAATAGATGAAGCATTTGAAATGATTAAGCTTAATTTGAAAAATAAATATCATAAGGAAGCAATTACTTTAGTTAGAGATAAGGTAAGAGAAGGGTATAGCATTTCTAAAGCAATGGGAGGCTTAAATATCTTCCCTGTAATATTTAAAGAAATGATATTGATAGGTGAGAATACTGGTAAGCTACAAGAAACTCTTGATTCTCTAGGAAACTTTTATAAAAATTTACACACAATTAAGAAAAAAATAGTTAATGCACTTATTTATCCTATGATACTAATTTCGTTAATTATATTAATTTCAGTGATAATGTTCATTTATTTACTACCGCAATTTATTGATATGTATTCTTCACTAGAAATTGTTCCCAAGGGTATTTGTAAGATGATTTTCGATTTGAGAAAAAGCTTCGATAAAATGCCCGTCGTTAGCTGCATTAATGTAGTTTGTTATGGAGTATTAATTCCATATATTTTGTGTTTTAAGATTTTTAATACCAGAATTATGAAGATCATTGGAAAATTTAAATTCTTTAATCAATTTATTGAATTTTATATTATTCAAGTTTTTTATTTGATATTTCAAAGTGGAGTTAATGTCCAAAATGCACTTTATCAGTTTGGAAACGAGGTTAATATTCCAGTTGTAAAGGAAAAAGTACTATATATTTATGAAAACTTAATCCAAGGTAAAGCTTTAAGTTTAGTTCTTGATGAAATGAGCTGTATATCATTATATACAATTTCCTTTGTAAAAGTTGGCGAAGAAACTGGAACATTAAGTGAAAGACTAAAATCATTAGCTGAAGAAAAAGAAAAACAAATAACATATAAAACAGATAGCATAACAACTATAATTGAACCGACAATTATTTTAATTTTAAGCACAGTAATTATTTCTATGTTTATTATTTTTTTACTACCAATATATGATGGAGTTAAGTTGTGAGGAAAAGAGGATTTACATTAATCGAATTACTTTGTTCGGTTGCAATACTTGTGGTAATTATAAGTACAATTTTTGTTTTTATAAAACCTTTAGTAAAAATAATAAATGAAGATAAAATAGATGAAATAAAAGTATTTACAGAGGATAGTATTTGTTTTGGAAAACTAAAGAGTAAGTATACAAATCAATATATTAAAGTAGCTTTTTCAGATAAAAGAATAAATATATATGATAAAAAAGGATTGTTAATTAAAAAATATCAATTGCCAAATGGTTATGTATATAAGTATTCAAATGGTAAGAACATATTTTTACTTGATCCTAATGGAGAAGCCAATATATCAACTACAATTTCAGTCAAAAAAGGGAAGCTAGAGAAAGATGTATTATCTATTACAGCAGGAAGCGAGTATATAAATGTTAAATAAAAATAAAGGGTTAGTATTAATAGAAATTCCTATAGTAATAGCAATTTTATGCATTTTATTTTTAATTTCAATTAAGTGCTATGGTAGTGCTAAAAAGGTTTTAGCTTATAGAGAAGAAATTAGAAAAGAGACTGTGATTTTTAAGAGTATTAAAAAGGAATTACTCTATAATGCAGGATATGATAATCTTCTAGCAGCATTTAAGGATAATGAAACCTTGTATATAAACTCTGAAAACTTAGATATTGATAGAATTATAAATAATAATATTACAGATTTATTTGATGCTTCAATAAATAGCAATAATAAATACATAAAAATTCAAAAATTAAATAGTGAGAATACTATAAAGGTAAAGATTGAGCAAAAGGTTAGTAAATTTAATAGTAATATGGTCAGTGAGGAGGTTTGTATATCAAGAAATGTAAGATAGAAATGAAAAAAGGAGTAATCCTGATTGAAACTATAATATATTTATTTATATCAAGCATATTGCTATGTTTTATGCTTAGGATAATTGTGGACTTAATAGATTTTAAGAAAAGTTATTGCAAAAATAGTCTAGATGAGGATAAGTTCTCAAATGGAATAATAGCAATTGAGAGCAATATAAATAGAACTCAGGTTAAAAAATATGAGGTTTTAGATAATAAACTGAAGATAAATTATGGAGTAGAAAACAAGTATGAGGAAATAGCAATGTATAAGAGTGAGGCATTAGGAGTTTTTTATTATACAGATGGAAAATTAACCACAGTAAATAAAATTATGGAGGATGTTAAGGAGGTAAAATTTATACAAAAGGGTAAATTGATTTATTTTTTTGTTAAAGTAAATAATAAAAATTATGAAGAGGTGTTTAGCTTGTAAGAAGGGACAAATCTCTGCTATATTATTGATTTACATTATGATTTTTTCAATACTTGTTGTCTCAATATATAAATTAGTATCAATTAATATCTTAAAAGAATACATCTATCCTTTCAAAGAAAATCAAATAAAAACTATGGGGGAGAATGATATTAAACTAATTAATAATTACATATCTCAAATTAATAAAAACAGTATTAAAGAAAAGAAAGACATAGAAGATTTCTTGAAAAATAATAGCATAAGTGCAAAGAGTGGAGAGAATCAAGTTTATTATGATATAACTCAAAATAAAATTATATACATACGTAAACTAGAGGGGGGCAAATTAAAGTATAGATTTGATTTCGACTATAATGGGGGAGAAATTTATTTGATTGAGGATACATATTATGAAGGAGTTATGTAGTATGGCACTAAATAAAAAAGTGTTAATCAATAAAGACAAAATCTCATTTATTCATGAAAACAAAGAGTTCTATATAAGAGAAAGCAATAAGTATGAATCACTTATAAAAGGAAATATCAGTATAGTAATCAAGGGTGAAACACTAATGATTACTAAAATAAATACAAATAAGAGACCAGATAAGAAATTTATTTATGAAACAATTAATAGTAACTTTTTTAATTCTAAGGATAAACTATTTCATTATATTTATGATAAGAAAAATAAAACACTTATTATATACTCTATTGTAAAACCTTTTATATTAAATAAAATAATTGAAAGGGCAAGTATTAAAAAAATAATACCTTATGAAGTGTTTTTGTTTGAAAAATATAAAAGAGGAAGTAAAAATAAATGTAGAATGATTTGTTATATTGAAGAGAGTTCTGCAATTGCTATAGGTATAGTAAATGGATACATTGTTTTTCTAAAAGAAGTAGATAAAATAGAAAAAGAAAGATTAGCTAGTGTAATTAATGATTTTAAGATTAAAGAAAAAATTAAAGAGATGGAATTAATGATAAAAAGTGATGAAAGAGAACTAAATTCCTTTAATATAGAAGAATTAAGAAAGGAACTTATATGAGGCTATATAAAAACTTCATACCAATAGAAATTAGTATTAAAGAGAAGAAAAAAAGTACAAAAAGATTTAAAAACTTAATTAACATACTTCTTATACTTAATATACTACTTTTACCTATGGCAGCAAAAAAAGTTATACAATTTACTTCATTTAAGGAAAGTAAGCCAGAAGTAAAACAATCTAAAAATAATTTTAATAATGAAAAAATAAAATACATATTAGAGCTATCAAAAGAAGAAAATATAAATGTGCGAATAGATAATAATAGTTTTTATATAAACATATTAAATGTAGACTCTTCAAGTTTAGCTATGAATAAGATTAAAAAAATAGATGAAGAGGGGAAAATTAATATTAAAGATATTAATTATAACAAAGATAATATAGAGATTAAGGGAGAACTTTAATGGAAAGATCCATAATTATTAAGTTTATTATCTTTCTTATCTTATCTTTAGGACAGAGTTTTTTAATAAATATAAATCTTCCTGAAAGTAAAATAAGAAAAAATGAAATAAGCATAAATCATAATATTGCATTAAATATATTAGAGAAATATAAAGACATAATAATATTAAAAGAAACAAAAGCAAAAGATAGCATAAACTTTGGAATCTCCTATATAGGTACAAAAGAAGAACTACTAAAAATGCTAGATGAATTTAATTCAAATAAATTTATACAAGGAATAAATAATCTAAAAATAGAGAAAATTAATGAAAAGTGGAATTTGTCTGCTTTTGTTGAATTTTCTTCATACATAGAATATACTTATAATAGGTGAAATTCAATAATTTAGCTAAAATATTTGCAATTAATCAATACTTTTGATAAAATATCATTGTTGTAAAAAGACAATGTAACCCTTTTTTAGGATATATGAAAGTATTATTTTGGATTATAGGGTTATAATATATAATGATTAATACAATTTGGAGGGATACTTAATGATTTCAGCAAGTGATTTAAGAAAAGGTACTACTTTTGAATATGATGGACAAGTTTATAACGTTGTAGATTTCTTACATGTAAAGCCAGGTAAGGGTGCAGCTTTCGTAAGAACAAAATTAAGAAACGTAATAGCAGGTGGAGTTACTGATAGAACTTTTAACCCAACTGAAAAATTCCAAGAAGCAGTTATCGAAAGAAAAGAAATGCAATATTTATATTCTGATGGTGAATTATACTACTTCATGGATCAAGAAACATTTGAACAAATACCTCTTAACTATGAAAAAGTTGAAGAAGCAATAAAATACTTAAAAGAGAACATGTTTGCTGTTATTAAATTCTACAAAGGTCAAGCATTTTCTGTAGAAGCACCAAACTTTGTTGAACTTTTAATTACTGAAACTGAGCCAGGTGTAAAAGGTAACACTGCAACAAATTCCTTAAAACAAGCAACAGTAGAAACTAATGCTGTAGTAATGGTTCCTATGTTTGTTAACGAAGGTGATGTTATCAGAATCGACACAAGAACTGGGGATTACATGGAAAGAGTTTAGTATTTGTGGCTAAGTCATTGATTGACTTAGCACTTTTATTATTAAGAAGGAAGTGCAAAAATGGATTTTAAAAGTGAATTCTATAAAATTCAAGAAGCCGTGGAAAGTCTAAAAGACTCAGAAAATAAAGAAATAATAAAATCATTGTTGCTATTAATGGATAATTTAAATGATAGAGTTGAGGGAATTCAAGTTAATGTTGAAACAATACAAGAGAATGTTGAATTCTTAGACAATGATATTTCTGAAATACAAGAAGACTTGTTTGAAGAAGTGTCAATTGAAGATTTAGAAGATATTGAGGATGATTTTAAAGAAGTAACATGTACTAAGTGTAACAAACCTATTTTTATTGAAAGTAGTGCGCTAGAATCAGGTATCTCAATCCCTTGTCCTTTCTGTGGGGAAAATATAAATTAAATAAAATAGCAAAGCAGAAGCATATCAAATGGTTAAGAACCATTTGATATGCTTTTTTCATTTTTGAAGAATCAAAAATTTTAATTAACAGTTTTACATATTTTATTTATGTAGTTATATTTTTGTGATTTGGTAAATACAATTTACTGTAAGTGGAGGTGATGATATGAACAAATATAGTTCAGTATTGGATATACTACCAAAGGAAGTTTTGGGACGCATTACTGAATTTAAAATAGATGAAGTACAAGAAATTAGGATGAGAGCAAACTTACCATTGATTATAGTAACAAACCATAGAGAATTTATATCAAATTATATATGTAAACTAGATGATATCAAGATAGTTGCAAAAAGAATGGCCAATTATTCCTTTTATGCTTTTGAAGAAGATATTAAACAAGGATTTATAACTATAAATGGCGGGCATAGGGTTGGGATAACTGGAGAATGGGTTATAGATAACAATAAAATAAAAACTCTTAGGAATATATCTTCTGTAAACATAAGAATTACAAAAGAACTGAAAGGAGTTTCAGATGGATTGATTCCATTAATTACTGAAGAGGGAAGAATTTTAAACACAATAATTATTTCCCCACCTAAATGCGGCAAAACAACATTATTACGAGATATTTCAAGGAATATATCAAATGGTATGAAAGGAAAAGGGATACCTGGTAGAAAGGTTTCTATAATTGATGAAAGAAGTGAAATAGCGGGGTCGTTTCAAGGTATACCTCAGATGGATGTAGGCATAAGAACTGATGTATTTGATAACTGTATTAAGAGTGAAGGAATGCTCATGGCTATTAGAAGTATGTCTCCAGAAGTTCTGATTTGTGATGAAATTGGTTCAGATAAAGATGTAGAAGCATTAATTTCAGCTTATAATTCTGGAGTTAATATAATAACTACAATACATGGTTACGACATAAATGACTTATATAATAGAAAAATATTTAGGGGGCTACTAGATAATAAGATATTAAAAAGAGTAATTGAACTAAGTAATAGAAGGGGACCTGGAACTATTGAAAATGTAAGGATAATAGAGGAGAGAGATTAAATGATCAGATATGTTTTGTTTTTAGGAATATTTTTATGTTCTACATATCTTGGCTTTAATTTTGCTCAAAGATATGTAAAAAGATATGAAAGCCTTAAGATTTTAGAAAAATCTATAGTCTATATGGAAAATCAAATACTATATGTTAATACTCCTTTGCCAGAAACTTTTGAAGAAATAAGTCATAAATATACAGGTGAATGGAGGAGTTTTTTTAGTAATATTGCAGAAGACTTAAAAGAAAATAATGTTGAAGAGGTTTATGGTGCTTTTCTTAATTCACTTAATACTTATAAGGAACAGTTGTGTTTTAAAGATGAAGATGAAAACATATTACTTGACTTCTCAAAATCTTTAGGTGAATCAGGTGTTTTTGGACAAGAGAAGATATTTAAACTAGTTTTATCGAATATTCGAGAACAAATAAATGAAGCTAAAGATTTAAAAAATAAAAACTGTAAGATGTATAGATGCTTAGGTATGAGCCTTGGAGCAGCTATAGTTATATTTTTAATGTAAGCGGGAGGGTATGATGTTAGATATTTCTTTGTTATTTAAAATAGGAGCAGCTGGTCTTTTAATTGTAATTTTAGAAAGAGTACTAAAGTCATCAGGAAAAGATGATGTTGCGACATTAACTAATATTGCTGGAGTAGTGATAATACTTCTTATGCTTGTAAATTTAATTGCAAAGTTATTTGATTCTATTAAAACTATGTTTATGTTCTAGGAGGAAAGATGGAAATTGTAAAAATAGTAGCATTTTCGCTAGTAACACTATTTTTGTTTTTATATTTTAAAGAGACAAAACAAAATATTGCAGCACTGATTTCTTTAGTAAGTGGAGTAATAATATTATTATTTCTACTTAACCCTTTGACAGAAGTAATTAATTTTTTGAGAGATATATCTAGTAAGGCAAATGTTGATACATTTTATGTAACACTTGTATTAAAAATTGTTGGTATTACTTATCTAGCATCCTTTGCAATGGAAGTGTGTAATGAGGCAGGAGCAAATGGAATAGCTTCCAGGATAGAAGTTGCAGCTAAAATATTGATTATGGTAATTGCAATGCCAATACTTATGGGGGTACTAGATGCTATATTAAAAATTATGTAGGAGTATAAAATGAAAAAAATAATAAAAGTTTTGTTAGTAACAATTTTTATAAATATTTTTCTTGTAATGACTCCAATGGCAAAAGAACTAGATAACAATACAAGTGATTTGGAGCAAAGCAGTAATGTTCAAGAACTTTATGATTATGTAACTAAAATGAAAAGTGAAAGTGAACTAATGAATGAGCTTAATGTTGGAAACTATATAAAAACTTATATAACTCAAGGTAAAGGAGACTTATCTACAAAAGAGTTATCAAAAGCATTGTTAAGTGCAGTTTTTAAAGAAGCAAAAGGTGTTTTACAACTATTGATATCAATAATAGTTATAGCAATTTTATGCTCATTACTTAGAAATCTACAAGATGCTTTTAAGGGTTCCCATGGAGATATTGCCTTCTATGCCTGTTATGCAATTTTAATAATAATAATTTCTAAAAGCTTTTTGATAACTATTGATTTAGCAAAAACGACCATCCAGAATTTAACGGATTTTATGATGGCATTAATTCCTGTATTAGTATTTATGATTGGTTCAGTGGGCGGAATTACAGAGGCTGTTACAATGGATCCAATTTTAATGGGAGCAGTCACAATTGCGCCAAGGGTATATGTTGACTTTATTATTCCAATGATACTAATGAGTTTTGTTTTAAATTTTGTAAATAATCTATCCAATGATCATAAAATAACGAATATTTGCAAACTGTTTAAACAAATAACTCTGTGGGTACAAGGAATTCTTGTAACAATTTTAATTGGACTTCTTACGATTAGAGGTATTACTTCAACTGCAATTGATGCTGTAACATTAAAAACTGCTAAATTTGCTGTTGATAATTTTATTCCTATTGTAGGAAAAGCTTTTTCTGATGCAATTGCTTCTGTTGCTGGATATGCTGTGTTATTAAAAAATGCAATATCATCCTTGGGGTTATTAGTTGTTATTTTCATTGTGCTTATTCCTATTATTAAACTTATAATGATCACTGTCATGTACAAGCTATCAGCAGCGTTAGTTGAACCAATATGCGATAGTAGAATAACTAATTGTATCGCTTCAGTAGGAGACTTTGTTGTAATGATTATCTCATGTATGCTTTCAATATCATTAATGTTTTTTGTTATGATCGCAATAATGGCTTCTACAGGCAAGTTTGTAGTAGGAGGATAAAATGGAGTTAATTAAAGAATGGGTTATTGATATAGCCTTTACTCTAGTTTTTATGACGGCAATTGAGATGCTAATAGTAAATAATTCTTTTAAAAAGTACGTAAAATTTGTTTTAGGGCTAGTTTTAATAGTGGTCTTATTAAAACCAATACTTCAGATTTTTGGAAGTGGAAATACTAACTTTGTTAATGAAATAATGAATAATCAAGCAAAGCTTGAAAGTAGTAGCAACTTAGATAATTCAAAGATTTTAAATTCAAATAAGGAAACTAAAGATAAGGTAATAAAAAATCTTCAAGATAATGCTAATTCTATTTTAAAGAAAAAATATAAAGATATAGATTTTGAAAGTGAATTTCAAGGAGATATAGATCTAGAAAAATATAATATTGAGATTAAAAATGTGAATATTTATATAAGTTCAAAGAAGGTAAAGCCAATAAGTAAAATCAAGATAGGAGAGGAAGCGGATAAAGAAGAAGCAAACATTAAAGAAAAGGATGGAATAAAAGACACAATAAGCGAAGAATTTGGAGTAAAAAAAGATAAAATAAAAGTATTTTATAAAAGTTAAGGAGGATGTTATGAATAAGGATGATTTGAAGAAAAAAATATTATCCATGATAAAAGATCAAAGGATAATGAATGTAATTGCAGTTGTAATTATAGCTTTATTTGCACTTATTGTATTAAGCTTTTTTAATAAAGGGAGTTCCTCAAAACTAACAATGTTTAATAATTCTAGTAATCAAGAGAAAAGTATAGTTAAAAATCAAGATGATAAAGTGCTATCAACTTATGAAGATGCGCAAAGAGAATCCTTAAGAAATATACTACAAAATATAAAAGGTGTTGGTGATGTACAGGTAATGATGTATTTTGAAGGGAGTGAGTCAAAGGTTCCAGCCGTGGATACCACGGATCAAACTAGTGTAACAGAAGAAAAGGATAAGGATTCTGGTGAAAGGGTAACAAATCAGAAAAATAGCAATAGCAAAGTTGTAATGGCCAATAATGGCAACGATCCACTTATACTTAAAACTGAAAAACCGAAAGTAACAGGAATAGTGATAGTTGCGCAAGGTGCAGATAGTTCAAAGGTAAAGTATGATATCACAAAAGCATGTGCTGGGCTTTATGATATATCAATGGATAAGATAAATGTATATCCAATGAAATAGCAGCATATAATTTTATAGAAAATAGATGGGAGGAGAGAAAAATGACAAAAAAACAATTTGGGATTATTTTTACACTTTTAGCATTAATCGTATGTGTGGGAGTTTTAGCTGCTAAAGTGAACGGATCACTTCCTGACTCACCAACTGCTTTAAATCCAACAATCAATACAAATAATGAGGACAAGGATAAGGATGCTACAAAAGCTAATGATTATTTTTATGATCAAAGAAATCAGAAGGAACAGATTGATTCAACTACTATTGATTCACTTAACAAAGTTATAGACAACCCTAATACTCCTAAAGAAGAAAAAGATGAGGCATCTAAACAGTTAAGTACACTCGTAATGAGTAAAAATTATGCATCTAAGATTGAATTAGCAGTAAAAGGTAAAGGATATGAAGATGCATTATGCTCAATTGATGGAAATAAAGCAAAGGTTACTGTTAAAAGTAAGGATGAACTATCACAAAAACAAGCAAATGAAATTTTAGAAGCAGTTATAAATATTTCTAATATTAAAGATGTTTCAATAGAAGTTAAGCAATAACATTGTATTGACATTCTTATTTTGGTATAATTATCATAAGATAAAGGCTAAAAGCTAACAGGAGGTTATTTATCATGGAAGAAATGGTAAGAGACGAAAGTTTAGGTATAATAAGAATATCTGACGAGGTAGTAAGTGTGATTGCTGGAATAGCAGCTTCCGAAATAAATGGAGTATACGAATATACATCAAACGTTGCTTCAATTCCTATATTTCAAATAGGTAAAAAAAATGTTGGTAAGGGTGTAAAGGTTACAGTAAATGAAGATGAAGCAGTAATAGATATGGTTTTAGCTGTTTCATATGGTGTAAAAATACCAGAGATTATTTCTCAAGTTCAAGAAAATGTTAAGAAGACCGTTGAGGTTATGACTGGACTTAAGGTATCTAGTGTAAACATAAGCGTTCACAATATAGTTGTGCCTAAGGAAGAAAAGGAACAAAAAGAAAAATAATTAATTTTTGCCCTCTGGTTTTCAGAGGGCATTTCTATGTGATAGAATATATTAATGGTGTTTAAACAATTTGAAAAGGACAATAATAAAGATATATGTTGGAGGTACTTATGAATAGAAAGAAATCGAGAAAAGTAGCAATGGAGCTTTGTTACAGTATGGAAATATCCAAAGAAAGTCCAGAAGAAATATTTGAAAGTTTCTTGGATAATTATAATGAGGATAAAACTGTTCTTGAAACAAACTACATATTGGATATATTAAATCTAGTTAATGCCCATAAGGAAGAGATTGATAAGAAGATTGAACCTAATTTAAGGGGATGGAAATTAGATAGAATATCGAAGGTAAATCTATCTATTTTAAGAATAGCAGTAGCAGAAATATTATTTATAGAAGATATACCGAATAAAGTTTCAATAAATGAAGCTTTAGAACTTACAAAGGAATACTCTGATGAAAAATCTGTTTCTTTTGTAAATGGAGTATTAGACAGTATTAACAAAGAAATTTAATGTCTTAGGGGGAGAAAACTATGGGAAAAATACTAGATGGAAAAATAATAGCAGCTGGAATTAAAGAAGAAATCTCAAATTTTATAAAAGATAGAAAAGAGAAAAATCTTCAAATTCCTAAGATAGCATCTATATTAGTAGGAAACGATGGTGGGTCTATATACTATCAAAATGCTCAAGAAAAAGTTGCTTTAAGCCTTGGAGTTAATTTTGATAAAATTTTACTAGAAGAAAACATTACAGAAGATTTTCTCATAGAAAGAATAAATGAATTAAATTTAGATACTGAAGTTCAAGGTATAATACTTCAATTGCCACTTCCAAAGCATATTAATGAGAAGAGAGTGACATCAATTATTAAGCCAGATAAAGATATTGACTGTTTAACCAATGAATCTATGGGGAGATTTTATAAAGGAGAAAGATGTTTTCTTCCTTGTACCCCAAACAGTGTTATTACTCTTTTAAAATCTCTAAAAATAAACCTTAAAGGAAAAAATGCAGTAGTTATAGGTAGAAGTGATATAGTAGGGAAACCAGTTTTTCAACTTCTTTTAAATGAAGATATGACTGTTACTGTATGCCACTCAAAAACTGAAAATTTAAAGGAAATAGCTAAAACGGCTGATGTACTTGTAGTCGCGATTGGCAGACCAAACTTTGTAGGTAAGGAATTTGTTAAAGAAGGAGCAATAGTTATTGACGTAGGGACTTCTTCATTTAATGGGAAGATAACAGGAGATGTAAAACTTGAAGATGTAATAGATATAGCAGAATATATTACACCAGTCCCTGGAGGAGTTGGTGCATTAACAACTACACTACTTATTAAAAATGCATGTGAGGCATTAGAATAATATGAATATTAAAACCTTAAGTGTTACTGATGTTAATAATTATATAAAAAGAATTTTTGATAATGACTTTATACTTAATAATTTATCTGTAAAGGGTGAAATTTCTAACTTAAAATATCACTCTTCAGGTCATATCTATTTTTCATTAAAAGATGAGTTCTCAAAAGTAAATTGTGTTATGTTTAAGAGTGATGCGTCTAAGAATGAGTTTAGAATGAAAGAAGGCCAAAACATTATTGTTAAGGCAAGACTTTCATCATATGTTAAGGAAGGTAATTATCAACTTTATGTTAGAGAAGCCCAAGATGCAGGAATTGGTGATCTTTATTCGCAATTTGAAAATCTTAAAAATAAACTCAAAGATGAGGGTTTATTTGATGAGAAACATAAAAAGAATTTACCAAGTTACGTTAAAAATTTAGGTGTAATAACCTCTGAAACTGGTGCAGCAATTAAGGATATTATTAATGTGGTTCATAGAAGAAACAATTCTATTGATATATTTTTGTATCCTTCTTTAGTTCAAGGAGAATCAGCACCTGAATCCTTAATAAAAGGATTAAAGTATTTTAATGAAAGAGCAAAAGAAAAGGTTGATGTAATAATCATTGGAAGAGGCGGTGGTTCTATTGAAGAATTATGGGCCTTTAACAATGAAGAGCTTGCTAAAGAAATCTTTAAATCAAAGATACCAGTTGTTTCGGCAGTAGGTCACGAAGTAGATTTTACTATATGTGATTTTGTTTCAGATGTAAGAGCAGCAACTCCTTCTGCGGCTGCAGAAATAATAAGTACAGATAAAGAAGAATTGTTAGGGGAAATAGCATATATAGAAAATAAGTTAAATTCAGCTATAGAAAATAAGATTTATAATTCTCGTATAAGAATAGAACATTTAGAGAAGGTTCTAAAATTAAATTCCCCAAAAAATTATTTAATAAATAAATATAAAGAAGTTGAAACCTTAAAGGGCTTACTTGATAGAGGTATAAGTTTAAAAATAAATTCAGAAAAACAAAACTTGATAAAATTAAAGAATGTACTAGAAGCAAAGAGTCCTATTAATGTCTTAAATAGAGGATATGTAATTTTAGAAAGCGATAAAGGTAAACTTATAAAATCTAAAGAAGAATTTACTTCAGGTGAATATAAAATTAATTTTAAGGATGGTTATAAGAGGGCAGAAATAAATATTATTAAGGAATAGAGTAGGTGATTTAATGGCAAAAAAATCAGAAAATTATGAGGATATGATTAAAAGACTTGAATTAATAATTGAAGAGCTTGAAGGCAATCAAGTAGATATTTCAACATCTATGAAAATTTATGAAGAAGGTGTAAAATTAGTTAATAAACTTTATTTAACATTGGATTCTATGGAAGGAAAGTTAAAAGTTATAAATGAAGGTATTGAGGAAAAGATAAAGGAGTAGCTATGAGTATTAATGCAATTAGGGATTACTTTAATGAAGAATTAAAGAATTATTTTAAAGAAAGAAATGGATTAAATAAAATTATTTATGATTCTCAAAATTACAGTTTAAATATTGGTGGAAAGAGAATAAGGCCAATTCTTTGTCTCCTTACTTATAATATGTATAAGGATAATTATGAAAGTGTATTACCTTTAGCATTAGCATTAGAAATGATCCATACGTATTCATTAATTCATGATGACTTGCCAGCTATGGATAATGATGATTTAAGGAGAGGTAAACCAACAAACCATATAGTTTATGGTGAAGCAATTGCAATTTTAGCAGGAGATGCCTTACTAAATGAAGCTTGTAATTTACTAATTGATTATTCTATGAAAAATGACGGTAATGCTTTGGCGGCATCTAAAATTATATTAAATTCGTCGGGTTCAGAGGGAATGATTGGTGGTCAAGTAGTTGACATAATAAATGAGGGAAAAGTTATCTCTGAAGATGAATTATTATATATGCATAAAAAGAAGACGGGTGAACTTATAAAGGCATCAATATTATCTGGAGCAGTAATGGCTGAGGCTAGTGAGGATGATATTGATAAATTAAGATTATATGGTGAAAAACTAGGGTTAGCATTTCAAGTTAAAGACGATATATTAGATGTTGTAGGAAATACAGAAAAACTAGGAAAAAAGATTAAAAGCGATGAGAATAATAATAAAACAAACTTTATTACAACATACGGGATAGAAAAATGTAATGAGATTTGCAAAAAATTAACTAATGAATGTGTTGATATTTTAGAATCATTAACAGTGAATACAACAAGCTTAAAAGAATTAACTTTTATGCTTTTAAATAGAGAAAATTAATCTAAAGGATGATAATATGTTTAATTTATTAGATAACATTAAAGAACCAAAGGACATAAATAATATGTCATTGAAAAGTCTAGAAGAATTATCAGTGGAAATCAGAAAATTTTTGATCGAGAGTGTGTCTAAGACAGGTGGTCATTTAGCATCAAATTTAGGTGTTGTAGAATTAACATTAAGTTTATTTAAAAATTTTGATTTTACAAAGGATAAAATTGTTTGGGATGTAGGACATCAATCTTACGTATATAAAATATTAACTGGAAGAAAAGATAAGTTCAATACATTAAGAAAATATGGAGGAATAAGTGGTTTCCCAAAAGCTTGGGAAAGTGAGTATGATTTTTTTGATACCGGACACTCATCAACCTCTATTTCTGCAGCTCTTGGCATGGCAAGAGCAAGAGATATAAAAGGAGAACACAATAAGGTTATTGCAGTAATTGGAGATGGTGCATTAACTGGTGGTATGGCTTTAGAAGCTTTAAATGATGCTGGATATAGAAAAACAGATATAATTGTGATAATAAACGATAATGGTATGAGCATATCCAAAAATGTAGGTGGATTATCTTCATACCTTAATAAGTTCAGATCCGAACCAGGATATAATAAATTAAAAAGTGACATAAATTATACATTAAGAAATTCTGAGTTAGGAAATACAATTGCTGACTCAATAGGAAAAATCAAAGATAGTTTAAAGCAATTAGTTGTCCCTTCTATGTTATTTGAAGATATGGGGTGGAAATATTTAGGCCCTATAAATGGACATGATATTAAAGAACTTAACTTTATACTTTCAAAAGCAAAAGAATTAAAAAGGCCAGTTATAATACATACTATTACTCAAAAGGGAAAAGGTTATGAATTAGCAGAAGGGAATCCGAATAAATTTCATGCAATAGGACCATTTAATTTAGGAAGCGGAGAAGTTATTGTCAAGAAAGAAATTACTTATTCAAATGCATTTAGTGAAGCCATGATTAATATAGCAGAAGAAAGAAATGATTTAGTGGCAATCACTGCAGCTATGCCAGATGGAACTGGACTAAAGGAATTTTCAAAAAGATACCCAAATAGATTTTTTGATGTTGGTATAGCAGAGCAACATGCGGTGACATTAGCAGCAGGAATAGCTAAGGGAGGACTAAGACCAGTATTTGCAGTGTACTCAACATTTTTGCAAAGGGCCTATGATCAGGTATTGCATGATGTATGTATACAAAAGTTGCCAGTTATTTTTGCTATTGATAGATCAGGTTTGGTAGGCGAAGATGGAGAAACACATCAAGGGATATTTGATATATCATATCTTTCGCATATTCCTAACTTAAATATAATGACTCCAAAATGTACATCAGAAATTTATCCAATGCTTAAATATGCATTAAGTCAAAAAGAACCTATTGCGATAAAATATCCAAGAGGAGCAGATGGAAAGACCGATTTTACTCCTTTAGAGAGTTTTTCACTTGGAAAGTGGGAAACATTAAATGAAGGTAAAGACATTGCTATTATTGCAGTAGGTAAGATGGTTGATTTTGCTATGCAGGCTAAAGATATTTTGGTTAAACAGGGATATAATCCTACCGTAATAAATGCAGCATTCATAAAACCAATTGATACTAAATTGATTGATAAGTTAATAGAGAAAAATACGATGATTTTTACAATGGAAGATAATGTTATACGAGGTGGATTTGGAGAAACAGTACTTTCATATATAAGTAAGGTTAGTTCTTCAGTAAAGGTTACTACTTTTGGGTATAATGATGATTTTGTACCTCATGGAGATGTTGACATATTATATAAGAAATATAGGTTAGATCCTCAGAGTATAAGTGAACAAATAATATATAATATGAAATAAGGAGTATACAATGGCTGAAACTAAAGAAAGATTAGATGTTCTGTTGGTTCAAAAAGGTTTTTTTGAATCAAGAGAAAAAGCTCAGGCTCAAATAATGGCTGGAAAGATCTTTATTGATGGCAGAAGAGTTGATAAGTGTGGAGAAAAAATAAAAGTTACAGCAGAAATAGAGTTTAAGGGCCAAGAAATGCCTTATGTTAGCAGAGGTGGCTATAAGCTAGAAAAAGCAATAAAGGAATTCTCTATGGATTTAAAAGAAAAAACTTGCTTAGATATTGGAGCATCAACTGGCGGTTTTACTGACTGTATGCTACAAAATGGAGCGAAAAAGGTATTTTCCATAGACGTAGGTTATGGTCAGTTTGCGTGGAAGCTAAGAACAGACCCAAGGGTCGTTTGTATGGAGAGAACTAATATCAGATACGTAACTCCAGAGGATTTAGGAGAAAAAGCAGATTTTGCATCAATCGATGTATCTTTTATTTCACTTAAAAAGATTATGCCAGCAGTTGTTTCATTACTTAGTGATAATGGTGAAGTAATTGCACTAATAAAACCACAATTTGAAGCAGGAAAAGAGAAGGTTGGTAAAAAAGGTGTTGTAAGAGAAAAAAGCACTCATAAAGAAGTTATAACATCAATTGTAAATTATTTATACGATGAAAACTTAAATATATTAGATTTAAGCTTTTCTCCTATAAAGGGACCAGAAGGTAACATGGAATTTTTAATATATTTTACTAGAAATTCAGAAGTTCAAAGTAATTTTAATCTAGAGAAAATTGAACAAATAGTAGATAGAGCACATAATGAACTTTAAAATAGATTGGAGATTTTATGAAAAAAATAGGGGTAATCATTAATCCTTCAAAAGACAAAGATGGAAAGATATTGGATGAAGTTGTTACAAAATTAAATAAAGCATATGAAAATTCACAGGTGCAAGTGGCATATAATTCTGAAAATCTTATAGAAAAATTAGATGAAGATTTAGATTTGCTTGTTGTATTAGGTGGAGATGGAACATTGATAGGGGCTTCTAGAAGACTAAATGGTTATATTAAGTGTCCAGTTATAGGAATAAATATCGGAAACTTAGGATTTTTAACTTCTGCAGATATAACTGACTTGGATAATATAATTGATAAGCTTAAAAAAGAGGATTATTTTATTCAAGATAGAATTATGTTACAAGGAAGTCTTTTAAAAGCAGGAGAAGAATTTACTCGAATAGCTCTAAATGATTTAGTAATTGCGAGGGGAACACTTTCTAGAATGGGGAAGTTTACGATTTTTGTTGATGGAGTTGAATTCACATCTTTTAAAGGAGATGGAATAATTGTTGCGTCACCAACAGGATCGTCAGCATACTCATTTTCAGCAGGTGGGCCACTAATTTTTCCTACATTAGACATAATACTTTTAACTCCTATATGTCCGCATACAAAGAATATGCACCCAATTATCTTAAAAAGCAGCTCGGAAATAACTATTTTAAGTGAAAGCTATGATGAAGAAATATATCTTTCAATAGATGGACAGAAAGCTATAAAGTTAGACAAAGAGCAAAAAGTTAAGATAAAAAGATCTGATAGTAATTGTAAGATACTTTTATTTAATGACTATGATTATTTTAAATTACTTAAGACTAAACTTTTAAATACAAATAATTATTGTGAAGGTGATGATGATGAAATCTAATAGACATCAGAAAATACTTGAGATTATTAAAGAGGTAGATATAGAAACTCAAGAAGAATTAGCAGAAGCTTTGAAAGATGCTGGATTTGATGTAACACAAGCTACAGTATCTAGGGATATTAAACTTTTAAAATTAATTAAGGTTCAAAGTTCATCTGGAAGATATAAATACGTTATGCCTACCAATGATAAAAATTCAATAGTTGATAAGCTTACATCAATATTAAAAAATTCTGTTTTACATGTAGAAAATGTAGATAAGATTGTAGTAGTGAAAACCATATCTGGCTCAGCAAATGCTGCAGCAGAGGCATTAGATACATTGGATTATAAAGATATAGCAGGAACAATTGCAGGAGATAATACGATTTTCATACTTGTTAGAACAATTGAAAATGCAGAAGAGATAGTAAGTAGTTTAAGAAAGTTAATTAATGAGTAAATTGTAAGGTGGTGTAAGATGCTATTACAATTAAGTATTAAAAATTTTGCGTTAATAGAAAAAATGACTGTAGATTTTTCAGATGGATTTAATATAATTTCAGGTGAAACAGGTGCTGGAAAATCAATTTTAATTGATGCGATAAACTTTGTATTAGGTGGAAAATTTAATAAGGATATTATTCGTACTGGAGAAGAAAAGGCTTATGTTGAAGCAATTTTTTCAGTAGAAAATGAAAAGGTAAATGAAATTTTACTTGAAAATGGTATAGATATAAACGAAGTAATAATAATTTCTAGAGAGTCATTTATAAATGGCAGAAGTATTACTAAAGTAAATGGTAAGAGTATAATTATTTCGAATTTGAAAAAAATATCTGAAAAGATTATTGATATACATGGACAACATGAAAATCAAAACTTATTAGATAAAAATAAGCATATCACTTATTTAGATAGCTTTGGAGATGATAGTCTATACACACTTATAGATGATTATAGGGAACTTAGAAGTAAGAGCTTAAATATAGAAAATGAAATACGAAAATTAGTTGGTGTTGAAGATAAAGATAAACTAATTGATTATTTAAAGTATCAAATAAGTGATATTGAAGAGGGAAAATTAAAAGAAAATGAAGAAGAGGAGCTTAAAGAAAAGCTAAGTGTATTATCAAATGCAGAGAAGATACGTTTAGCACTAAATAGCTCATATTCTCTACTGAAAGATCAAATGGATGGTAAATCAATATTAGATAATATAGGTCATGTTGTACAAGAATTGACAAGTGTAGAGAAACATATTTCTAAAATAAAAGAAATAAATGAAAGCATAAATGAGGCATTTTATTTATTAGAAGAAAATTCTAGAGAAATAGGTGCACTTATAGAAGATGTTGTTTATGATGAAGATGAGTTGTCTTATATAAATGAAAGACTTTACAAAATTGCTGGATATAAAAAGAAATATGGTCCTTCAATTGAAGAGATTTTATCTTACTATGAGAAAATTAAAAAACAATATGATGATATGATAAATATTGAAGAAAAGGTAAAATTATTAGAAAAAGAAAACAATAAAATAATTGAAGAATTACATAAAATAACGGATAAAATTAGGACAAAGAGAATAATATTTGCAAAATATTTAGAAGAAAAAATATCAAAGGAATTGAAGTTTTTGGGGCTTGAAAAATGCACCTTTAAGATTTCAATAGACGAAGATAAGAATTTTAACTATAAAGGAAAAGATATAGTTACGTTTTTAATTTCTACAAATATTGGTGAACCTTTGAAGTCTTTAGATAGGATAGTATCAGGTGGAGAGTTATCAAGAATAATGCTAGCATTGAAAGCTGTATTTGTTGAAAAGGATAATATTGAAACAATAATATTCGATGAAATAGATACTGGAATTAGTGGAAGAATAGCACAGGCTGTTGGTGAAAAAATATATGAAATTTCAAATAGGCATCAGGTTCTATGTATCACACATCTGCCACAGATAGCATGTTTATCTGATAGTCACTACTATATAACTAAAGAAGAAAAAATGGGCAAAACTTATTCAAATATCAAAATATTAAATAAAGATGAAAAAATTAATGAAATAGCTAAGATGATTGGTGGAGCTGAAATTACTAAGGTTACCATTGAACATTCAAAAGAAATAATAAAAATGGCAGATGCTTTAAAAGATAAAATGGAAATAAAAAATGCATAAAATTAGCAAAAATAGCCAAAATAAAACTGATAACATTGTTATCAGTTTTATTTTTTAGAAAATTTAAGGGATAACTATAATATTTTTGACTTTATAACAAAGTTATCACAGCATATTGTAATCTATACAAGGGTAATTTAAAGATAGAGGCGAAAGGAGGAGAAAAAATGAAAAATCAAAAAAAATCTTTGAAAAATTTAGTTTTCGCTCCCCTAATACTTCTATTAATGGTTAACTTAAATATAGGAAGTGGGATAGATAAGAGTTTATTTAGTTCGTCGAATGGTAATTCTCAAATGGCATTTTTACCAACTGATGCCGGAATAAATAATAAGCTAACAAGTTCATTAAATAGCTTAACAGTTAATAAAGTAAGCTTAAAAGATTCCGATAAAATTCAAGTTTATCCTGGAGGCGTTCCTGTAGGAATAAAGCTATCCTCAAAAGGTGTATTGGTAGTAGGTTATTCAGATATACAAATCGAAGAAAATAAAGTAGTATCGCCAGCTAAAGAAGAAGGAATAGAAATAGGAGATGTAATATTAAGAATAAACAATGAAGAGGTTGAAGACTCTCAAGATCTAATAAGAAAAGTTAGTAATAGCAGGGATGATAAGTTAGATTTTGAGATAAGTAAGTCAGGAAAAAAGATAAATAAGCAAATAACTAGAGTTAAATCCTCAGTAGACAATAAGTATAAAATTGGTTTGTGGGTTAGAGATTCAACAGCTGGTGTAGGTACATTAACATTTTATGATAAGAAAACCAATAAGTATGGAGCACTAGGTCATGCGATTATTGATGGAGATACGAATTCTATTATAGAAATAAAAAGTGGAAGTTTACTTAAATCATCAATAATAAACTTAAGAAAAAGCGAAAAGGGTGCCCCAGGTGAATTACGAGGAATTTTTGTTGAAGAAAACGAACCATTAGGAACAATAAATCAAAATACATACTGTGGAATATTTGGAGAATTAAAAGAAAATAATCAGTATATAAATAATAAGCCTATGAAGATAGCATTAAGAAATGAAATAAAAGAAGGTAAAGCACAAATTCTTACTACAATTGATGAAAATGGTCCTCAGTTATATGACATTGAAATAAGTAAATTGCTTGTGCAAGATAAACCTGGTCCTAAAAGTATGATAATAAAGGTAACTGACACAAGATTACTTTCAAAGACAGGTGGTATAGTTCAAGGAATGAGTGGTTCACCAATTATTCAAAATGGAAAGTTAATAGGAGCAGTAACACACGTATTAATAAATAACCCAGAGGTTGGTTATGGTATATATATCGAGTGGATGCTTCAAGATTCAAACATATTAAAATAATAGTAGAAAAGAGGTTCATATGTAAATAAAAAAACATATGAACCTTTTTATTTTTATGGATAATATTTAATAGAGTTATTTGTATAATTTTTATAAAAATATAGTAATAATTTTTTAATATATGTTATAATTTAATTAAAACAGTAGTAATTCTATAAAAAAATAAATTTTTATTATAATTTAGAAGGAAACTAATAACCTTTGTCGAATAATAATTAATGTAAAATTATGGTAGATAAATTGAAAGGAAGAATGTTATGCAAAACTCAAAAATATCAGTTTTAATAGCAGATGACAACAAAGAATTCTGTAATATTTTAAATGACTATCTATTAAACCAAAGGGATATTATTGTTACAGGAATTGCTAAAGATGGAATAGAGGCTTTAAAGTTGATCCAAGAAAAGAAGCCAGATTTGGTAGTTTTGGATATTATTATGCCTCATCTTGATGGACTAGGAGTTCTAGAGAGACTAGGAGCAATGGATTTAGATCCAATGCCAAGAATTATTGTATTAAGTGCAGTTGGACAAGATAAGATAACTCAAAGAGCTATTACACTAGGTGCAGATTACTATGTAGTAAAGCCTTTTGATATGGATGTTTTCACTAAGAGAATAAGACAAATGTTTAATAATACAATCTCAAGTGAAGATGTTAAGAAAAAAATGCCTGTAGCAGAATCTCAAGAAGTAAAATTAGAAACTAGAAAAGAACCAATCGATCTTGAAACAGAAATAACAAATATTATCCATGAAATTGGAGTTCCAGCTCATATTAAGGGATATATGTATTTAAGAGAAGCAATCACTATGGTTGTTAATGATATGGAATTATTATCTGCAGTGACAAAGGAATTATATCCATCTATTGCGAAGAAGTATAATACTACTGCTTCCAGAGTAGAAAGAGCAATAAGACATGCAATTGAAGTAGCTTGGGGAAGAGGTCAAGTAGATACTATTAACAAGCTATTTGGGTATACAATACACAACGACAAAGGCAAGCCAACAAACAGTGAATTTATTGCAATGGTAGCTGATAAGTTAAGGCTTAAAAACAAAGTAAGTTAAAAAGTAATGCATAGCAATTTTTTAGAGGGTATAGAGTGCTAAGATAAAAAGCAATAATTATTAAATTAAATCTAAATTTTGCAACATATTTGAGGATATAAGAGAAAAACATCCCTTGTTATCTTAGTTAGTTATTCAATTGATTAAGAAGATAGGGGATGTTTTATTGTATGATAGAAAATCAAATTAAAAGCTTAAAAGCTATATTTAAATAAGTTAACTTTAAATGCCAGTATTATTTTATTAACGCAAGTCAATTAATAAAAATGAGAAAAAGTGTTGATGTTTTAACTTTTTAGGATTAGAATTAAATAGCTAAATTTTACTTTGTATTAGTTTTATATATGTATTTTTTATACAAAAGCATATTACTAATGATGTTTAAAGTTACAAAAGATAAAGTCAAAAAAATAAAGGTGGAGGAAATATGGCATATAACGTAATTGATTTAATTGATAAAGCAATTTTAATTGATCAGAGAAGAATAAAAATGTATGAAAATATAGCTAAAGAGAATGCTGAAGTTCCTTCTATAAAAGTTATATCAAAGGTATTAATTAAACAAGTTAAAAAGACCATCGAGTATTATGAGGCTGTTAAAGAGGAAGCTAAGGGATTAGAATTAGATGAAATAGACTTTTATGTTTATGACAAAATAGCCTTCATAATTAATGAATTCAGCAAAAAACTTGATGTGCCAGAAATTCATAATGTAAATGAATTTTTGTTATCTTCTCTTAATCTTAACAAAGATCTTAAGGCATTATTTATAGACGTTCAAGGAAGATTTGTAAAAAGCGAAAAGGATGTAAAATCTGAAACATACAGAATATTGTCGTTAGCGATAAAAAATAAAGAGAAACAGATTAAGGCTTTAGAAGAGCTTATAAAATGAAATATTAAATTATAAATTATAAAGGTTATTGAAAAGATTAAATGAATAATATATAAGTATAAAGTGGAGGGGTTTTTATGGCTGTAAAATTAATAATGGACAGTGGTAAAGAATATGTTTTGAGTAATGAAAATATAACTGTATCTGATATAATAGATATCTGTTATGAAAAGGAAGAAGTTAAAGATGAAGCTGGAAATATAATTTCAATTAATAAAAAAACCAATAAGTTTTTTAATATTGATATGAATACTGCAGTTCATACTAGTCATATTTCTTCTATTGAACAACTATAGGGTTTTTTATAGGAAACTTAACTTATACTTGTTTGAAAATGTCGGCTTCTAGACATTTTCAGGCATGAATAAGTTAATAGTTGAACTTAAAACCCTATATAAGAAAAATAATAGCATAAATTGGCTTTTTAATATTAATAGCAATCGAGTACTTATATGGCTAAAGTTAAGGAGATAGGTTATGGATTTAATAGAAAAAACATTAAAAACCACATTAATACATAAGGGTAGTTTTTTGGTTTATGAAAATGTAGAAGTACTATTACCAGATGGAAATATTGCGACAAGAGATATTTTAAGACATCCAGGTGGAGTAGCTATAATAGCTTTCACAGATAATAATAAAATTCTTTTAGTAGAACAATATAGAAAACCGCTAGATGAAATAACATTAGAAATTCCAGCAGGAAAAATAGATAAAGGTGAAGATCCTTTGCATACTGCAAAAAGGGAACTAGAAGAAGAAACTGGATACAAGTCAGATAATATAGAATTTTTAGGGAAAATTGCAACTGCGCCTGGTTTTTGCGATGAATATTTATATATATATTCTGCTAAAGACTTAAGAAATGGAATTAAGCAAGGTGATGAAGACGAATTTATTAATGTTAAAGAGTATTCTTTAGAAGAACTAAAAGATATGATAAAACAAGGAATAATTAAGGATGGCAAAACTTTAGCAGCATTATTATATACAATGATTTAACCTGTTTTAAAATACAGACTCATAATTTGAGTCTGTATTTTTTTTTTCTCTTTAGGAATTTATAATATTTTAATGTTGTGATAAAAATATAAGTTTGAATTATAATCTAAGGATTCAATTCATATCCCTAAAGAGTAAAAAAAGAATTAGTCGCCTGCCAGTTTTTCCTCACATGCGTTTGGAAAGGCAGATGCGAGAAAAAAATTGACGGCTCATAATCGCCTTAGCAATTTTTTTATTATGTAGAGAATAAATCTTAATGGGTACTCATAAAAATAATTATGGTAACAAGGAGGGGTATGATGAGTGAGATAAAAAATATAATGGAAGATAACATAAGGAATAATAAAGTGGCATATTTAGCAACTTTTCTATTTTTTTCAATAGGTGTAGTTTTAGGTGCCTATACTATTAAATACATGGGAGAAAATAATACAACTGAATTAAATAAATATTTTTCAACATTTATTTCTTCATTAGGAGATAAATCAATTAATTATAATGAAATTTTTCTATCCTCATTTAAAAGTAATTTTACACTATTTGGAATAATTTTTATATCCGGAATATTTATATTAGGTTTTCCTTTTTTGCTATTAGCTAACCTTTGGAAAGGGTACACGGTAGGGTTTACATTTTCATTTCTATTAACTACCTATGAATATAAAGGTATTGGACTAGCTATTGGTGCCGTAATTCCCCAGAACATAATTATAGTGCCGGTAATGCTGTTTTTTAGTTCTATGTTCTTAAATATGTCAATAGGAAAGTTGGTAGCTTTAAGGAATAAAGGTAAAAAAATATCTTTTGAAATGAGAGAGTTTGGGAATATATTGATAATTTTTTCCATATTATTGGGTATAGGAATATTTATTGAAACTTTTATCAGCCCTAATTTAATAAAACTTATTATTACCCAATTTTACAGTTAAAATATGTTTCAGGGTTTAAGTTGAAATATTGGTTTATGGGAACATAAAAATTTTCTAGCCCTCAATTTTTATGCAACGTAGACTGAAATTTATTGCTAAAACTCTTAAGATCTTTAATTCAATCAATTTTATGGGAGAGTAAAATGAAGGAGATATTAAAAAAATATGAGGAATATTTACGGGAAAGTTCAAAAAGCAAGAATACGGTTTTAGCTTATGTAACAGATATTACCCTGTATAATAAATTCTTAAGAGACAGAAAGATTGAATTGTTAGATACAGATGAAAAAACTATCACTAATTATATTAATTTTTTGGTACAAGAAGGTAAAAGTGAAAGAAGTATAAATAGAATAATTATTTCTATAAGAAACTTTTACGGTTTTATGAAAAAGAGTTCATTGATTAAAGAAATACCAGAAATTAATTATAAAACAACAAATTTGACTAAAAGAATTCCAGAAATATTGACAGTTGAAGAAATTGATAGGATAATCAATATTGTAGAGAACGATAGTATTAAAGGTATTAGAGACAAGGCTCTCTTAGAAGTTATGTATGCAACTGGTATGAAAGTTAGCGAGTTAACTTCATTAAAATTACAAGATATTAATATGGAACTCTCATATGTAAATTGTACAGATAATAGAAATACTGAGAGATTAATTCCTATAGGTTCATCTGCAGTAAAAGCATTAAAAGTTTATTTGGCTGAAAGAGATAGGATTAGCTATTTAAATTCCCCATATGTTTTCATTAATTTAAATGGGAATAAGCTTACAAGACAAGGTGTTTGGAGAATTGTAAAATCATATTGCGAAAGAGCAGGGATAAGTAAAACAGTAAACTTAAATACCTTTAGACATTCTTTTGCGGTTCATTTATTGCAAAATGGTGCTAATGTAAGGGCAGTACAAAAACTTTTAGGCAATCAAGTGTTAACTTATATGGATACCTATTATGAAATAATTAACTCTGACAGACTTAATATAATTTATAAAAGGTCACATCCAAGAGCATAAATGGGACATTTATTTTGTCCCTTTATTAGATAATAATATGTTAGCGATTACACATAAGGAGGAATTATATATGAGAATGTACGATATTATTCAAAAAAAGAGAAACGGAAATGAGCTTACAAAGGAGGAAATAGATTTCTTCGTAAATGGGTATACTGATGGATCAATTCCAGACTATCAGGTATCTGCATTACTTATGTCAATATATTTTCAGAAGATGAATAAAAGAGAGACAGCTGATTTAACAATGGCAATGGTAAACTCAGGAGACATTTTAGATCTTAATGCTATTGAAGGAATTAAGGTAGATAAACATTCTACTGGAGGGGTTGGAGACACTACTACAATGGTTTTAGGACCTCTTGTAGCTTCATTAGGTATACCTGTAGCAAAGATGTCTGGTAGAGGTCTTGGACATACTGGTGGTACTATAGATAAGTTAGAATCCTTCCCAGGTTTTTCAATGGATTTAAGTAAAGATAAATTCATTGAAAATGTAAATAAACATAAAATTGCATTAGCAGCTCAAACAGGAAACTTAGCTCCAGCAGATAAGAAATTATATGCTTTAAGAGATGTAACTGCTACTGTAGATAATGTTTCTCTTATTGCATCAAGTATAATGTCTAAGAAAATAGCAGCAGGTGCTGACGCAATTGTATTAGACGTTAAGGTTGGAGAAGGCGCTTTTATGAAGGATATTGAAAGTGCAAGATATTTGGCAAAAGAAATGGTTGAAATAGGAAAGAATGTAGGAAGAAAAACTGTAGCAATTATTTCAGATATGGATGAGCCACTTGGATATGGTATAGGCAATGCTCTTGAAGTAAAAGAGGCCATTGACACATTAAAGGGAAACGGTCCAAAGGATTTAGAAGAGTTATGTTTAACCTTAGGAAGTTATATGGTCGTTCTTGCAGGCAAAGCTAATACAGTTGACGAGGCAAAAGAGCTATTAATTAAAAATATAGAAAATGGTAAAGCCTTAGATAAATTTAAAGAATTTGTTGAAGCTCAAGGAGGAGATTCTGAACTTATTGATAACCCAGAAAAACTACTTGATGCTAAATACATAATTCCTGTGGTGTCTAAAAAAGAAGGATATATAAATAAGATTCATGCAGAAAAAGTTGGACTAATTGCTATGGAATTAGGTGCTGGTAGAGCTACGAAAGAAGCAACTATAGATCTTTCAGTAGGCATAGTACTTCATAAGAAAAAAGGTGACTATGTTAAGAGTGGAGATGTACTCGCTGAAATCTACGCAAATGATAAAGAAAAAGCTGATAAGGCTGTAGAAGACCTACTAAATAATTATGAAATTCAGCAAGGCGAAAATGTGACTAAGACATTAATTTACGATGTGATTACTGAATAATATAATTTTAAATATATAAAAATAAAAAGGCTATTATAGCCTTTTTATTTTTGGTATTATTATTTTTTTTTTGGTAAAAATACTTTTTGAAGGGAGGATTGCAAATGATAAAGTTCAACAATAAACTAATAGCAAAAATATTAATTGTAACAAGCATCTTTTCAATGATAAGTATTCCAGCTATGGCAGCAGAGCCGGAGTCAGGAATAAATGTTGAAGCAAAAAGCGCTATGCTAATTGAGCCAACTACAGGAAAAGTGATTTTTGAAAAAAATTCTCACGAAAAGTTTGCACCAGCATCAGTAACTAAAATAATGACTATGCTGCTTGCTATGGAAGCTATTGATTCAGGAAAGATAAAATTATCTGATAAAATTACAGCTTCTGAAAATGCAAAGAAAATGGGTGGTAGCACTATGCTACTAGATACTGGTGAAGTAAGAACTGTTGAAGAAATCTTAAAAGGAATTGCAATTGCATCTGGAAATGATGCTGCAGTTGCTATGGCAGAATATCTTGCAGGTACTGAGGAAGCATTTGTAGGAAGAATGAATGAGAGAGCAAAAGAACTAGGTATGAAAGATACAACTTTCAAAAACTGTACAGGATTGCCAGCAGATGGACACATGACAACTGCAAATGATATTTCAATAATGTCAATGGAATTATTAAAGCATCCAACAATTTTAAAATACTCTGGAATATATATGGAGACAATATCAGAGGGAAGAAAAAGCCCAATCGAACTAGTAAATCATAATAAACTAGTAAGATTTTTTAAAGGTTGTGATGGATTAAAAACTGGATATACAGCAGAAGCAAAATATTGTATATCTGCAACAGCATCTCGTGAAGGTGTAAGAATGCTTGCAGTTATTATGGGAGCACCTACATTCAAAATAAGAAATAGAGACGCTTCAATGTTATTAAATTTTGGTTTTTCAAAATTTGAGGGTAAGAAAGTTCTTGATAAAGATGGAGATGTGGTGAAGGTACCATTAAATAAAGCAGGAGATAAATTCTTTATAGCAAAAGCCAAAGCTGATTTAGTGGTTGTATTACCAAGAGGAGTTAATGAAAAACTAGAACAAAAGATTGTATTAGATGAAAGTAAGAAAGCATATGCAAAAGGAGAAACCATAGGTACTTGTGAATATTATCTTGGAAAAGATAAAGTTGGAGAAGTTGAGATATATTCAGATAGGGACGTTAAGAAAGGTGGATTCTTTGATAATCTAAAATATAATTTTAAAAACTTATTTAAAGGTGGAGTTTAATAATGGAGGCCCTAAGCTTTTATAAATGCTTAGGGCTTTATTTTATCAAAATTTTTAATAAAAAATTAAATAACTTTAAAATATTGCCAGAAACATATTGTAAATTATGTATAATAATGGTATAGTGTACGCATGGGATAGTAATTAATTAGAACTTAAAATATTGACATAAATAAAAATGAAAGGAGTTTGATTAAAATGAAAAAAGGTCTTAAACTACTATTCCCCACGTTGTTAGCAGTAATACTACTATTTACTTTAATACCTGGCTATAGTACTGTTGCAGCCACTTCTCTTAATACTAGACTCTTAGTTGGTTATTGGCACAATTTTGATAATGGTACAGGGATAATAAACCTTAGGAATGTATCCTCAAAATGGGATGTTATCAATGTAGCATTTGGAGAATCAGGTGGAGATAGATGCACCATGCAATTCTCTCCGGTTACAGGTTCTGACGCAGATTTCAAGTCTGACATTGCTTATCTAAACAGCTTAGGTAAAAAAGTTGTCCTTTCAATAGGGGGACAAAATGGAGTAGTTCTTTTACCTGATAGTGCTTCAAAACAAAAATTCGTTAACTCTATGATTTCAATTATTGACAAGTATGGGTTTAATGGTATCGATATTGACCTTGAATCTGGTATCGTATTAAACGGAGGAGATAATGATTTTAAAAATCCTAATACTCCTCAGATAGTAAATCTAATATCAGCAATTAGAGAAATCAGTGATCATTATGGTTCTAATTTCATAGTTAGTATGGCTCCTGAAACTGCATATGTGCAAGGTGGATATACAGCCTACGGGAATATATGGGGAGCATATTTACCAATTATTTATGGTATAAGGGACAAGCTTACCTACATTCATGTTCAGCATTATAATGCAGGTAGTGGAGCAGGTCTTGACGGAAAAACTTATACTCAAGGTACAGCAGATTATGAAGTTGCCATGGCAGAGATGTTACTTCATGGATTTCCTATAGCAGGAAACTCAAGTAATGTATTTCCTGCACTTAGACAAGATCAAGTTATGATTGGTCTTCCAGCAAGCGCTGCAGCAGCTCCAAGTGGAGGATATATAAGCCCAACTGAAATGAAAAAAGCTCTAGATTATATAATTAAGGGTGTTTCATATGGAGGAACCTATAAACTTGTTAATTCAAGTGGATATACTGGATTTAGAGGACTAATGACTTGGTCAATAAATTGGGATGCAAAAAATAATTATGAATTCTCAAACAATTATAGAGCATATTTTGACGGTGTAAATCCACCACCTGTAACTACTGTTCCGGCAGTGCCAACAGGTTTGTCAGGAGCTTCAGTTAGTTCATCGCAAATAAATGTAAGTTGGAATCTAGTTTCAAATGCAACTAGCTATGACATTAGTGTAGATGGTAATATAATTACAAATGTAACTAGTCCATATCAAAATAAAAATTTAGTAGCAGATTCAAATCATACGTATATGGTAAGAGCAGTGAATTCTGCAGGCACAAGTGCTTGGTCATCATCAATTACAGTTAAAACGCAAGCAGATAATACAAACCCAGGTGGTGTACTAGCATGGGCTCCAAATACAGCATATAAGGTTGGAGATTTAGTAACTTATAACGGAATAACTTATGTTTGTTTACAAGGTCATACTTCTCTAATAGGCTGGGAACCACCAAATGTTCCTGCCCTTTGGAAAGCCCAGTAGATTTTATTGTAAATATTTAACGTTAGGGAGGCCAGTAATTCTGGCTTCCTTTTTTATAGATTTTTATATGTGTAAATATAGTAGGGTGTGTTTAAAAGTCCAGCAAGTTTATTTGCTGGACTTTAGTTCGTATTAATTAAATGCAAATTATACATTTTTTGAATTATCTAGATAATATATATTTAAGAATATCCGCTAAATCATCTGTATCTACTGAATACTTTGCTCTCATTTTGACTTTTGAAGGACTATTTATGGCTATGGATTTTCCACAATAATCAAACATTGGAATATCTGTTGAACCATCTCCAATAGCAATACACTCTTCTGGTTTAATACCATTATTTTTACAGAAATCTTGTAAACAAGAGATCTTTTGTTCTGCTGAAATATAATTCAGAATTTTACCAGTAAATATCCCTTCAATTACCTCATAATCGCTCCCATAATAATAGTCGAATCCCCAAATACTAGATACAACTTTGGCTACTTGCTTTGGACCGACAGTAATTACAATACATTTTATATTTTGCTCATGCAATGCTTCAACTACACTTTTGATATTTTTTATAGGTTTTGCAATTTTTAGAAAAGATTCAGCTATTTTATATTCTTCAAGACCTAATAGTAATTCAGCTCTATGATAATCTGCTAAAATGTAGTCAAGAATCCCTTCCTCTTCCTGTTGTTGAATGAGAGAGTGTTCTTTTTCTTTACCATTTAAAATACATGGTAACATAACAGAATGAATTTCTTTAATTAGAGTATCATCTAAATCAAAACAAACAAGTTTCGATTGTATCATTAAACATACATCTCCTATCATTATTTTTAAGTTAGCTTACAGAGCTTAATAATTTGCAACAGTTCATATATTTAATAATACCATAATATTACAAATTCGTATTTGTTCGTGGATTTATACATAATTAGCTTTAATATATCTATTGAAATGTAAGAATAAATTTTTTGAAATTTACACAAATTATTATAGGAGGTGATATTTATGGATGCAAATAATGAGTTATTAAATTATATTTATCAAAATGCTGAGATGGGTGAAAGTACAATAAAACAATTAATTCCTATGGTAAATGATCAAGCATTTAAAAACAATCTGCAATCACAATTAAATGAGTATAAAACAATATTTGATATTGCTGATAGAAAGCTTAAAGAGCTTAATAGTGAGTCAAAAGGAATTGGTACATTAACTAAGGTTTCTACATATATAATGATTAACATAAATACACTTGTTAACAAAACTCCTTCTCATATTGCAGAAATGTTAATAAGAGGTAGTACCATGGGTATTATAGATATTACAAAGAGAATAAAAGATTATAAGCAACAAGATAAACAAATTCTTGATGTTGCAAATAGACTATTAAAATTTGAGGAGAGAAATGTTGATGAATTAAAAGGCTTTCTATAAAGTCCAATATATTATGTTTAAATTAAATAATTATAAGTTCATTTTTCATATATATTCCATTTATGCAGTTGGTACTCATAGGTATTTTATAGGAAACTTAACTTGTTCTTACATGAATCAGTTATTAGTTAAACTTAAGCCCTATACCAGCTGTTTTTTTATTAATGTATATATTATTAAAAAATAGAAAAACTAATATAGAATACATGATATGTGTGGGAGGTGTATAAATGTTTAAGCATGAAAAGAAGTTACTAAGAGACGTTAGAGTAGAGAAACCAAATCCCCAATATGCTGTATTGATGCAAGAACAATTAGGTGGTGCCAACGGGGAATTAAAAGCAGCTTTACAATATATATCACAAAGCTTTAGAGTAAAGGATCAAGCAATAAAAGATTTATTTTTAGATATAGGTGCAGAAGAATTAAGTCATATGGAAATGGTATCACAAACAATAAATTTATTAAATGGCCATGATGTTAACTATAATGGTGTGGATGTAGGAGAAATACAATCACATGTGTTATCTGGTTTATCGCCTGTATTGATAAATTCTTCAGGTGCTCCATGGACTGCTAATTATGTAACAGTCACTGGTGATTTAGTTGCTGATCTACTCTCCAACATAGCTTCAGAACAAAGAGCTAAGGTGGTTTATGAATATTTATATAGACAAATAAATGATAAATATGTAAAGGAAACTATAGATTTTCTATTGAACCGTGAAGAGGCACATAATGCCTTATTTAGGGAAGCATTAAATAGAGTAAAAGATACAGGCTCAAATAAAGACTTTGGTGTTACTGAAGATTCTAAACTTTATTTCGATTTATCAACACCAGGAAAATATTTTGATTCTCCTGAAGTAAAAAAACCTGAATTTGTATAATGAATTAATTATATAAAAATTTAAAAGTGAAAGGGTGAATGCTATGACTCTTCTTAGATGGCTAGGTGCTATTGTTGTTGCAGTTTGGCTTTTAGGTTTAATCTTTAGAATTGGTGGAGTACTCATACATTGGTTACTTCTAGCAGCTGCAATTGTATTTATAGTAGATTTATTTGTTGGCAGAAAAGAAAAATTATGATTTTATAACAGGAAGACTTACTTTTTAAAGTAAGTCTTTTTTTATTCTATATTGTTATTATCATATGAATAATTTGGCAAGAGTTTCAAATACTAACATTGTAATAATGAAAGGAGGAGAATCATGAATAAAACAACAAGTGATTCGAGCTTACTTGAAGGAATAAATTCTTATTGGATTGATTCAACCAATAAAACTAATTATGACTCAATAAAAGAAGATATTAAAGTTGATGTAGTCATTATAGGCGGAGGAATAGTGGGTATCACATCTGCTTATATTCTAAAAAAACAGGGACTTAAGGTTGCAGTTATAGAAGCTAGTAGAATTGGTACAGGAACAACAGGTCATACCACAGCAAAAGTTACTTCACAACATAATCTAATATATAACAAAATAATTAATTCTATGGGAATAGAAAAGGCAAGACAATATGCAGAAGCAAATGAGTCCTCTATTGATTTTATAGAAAGTATTAAAAATGAACTTAATATAGATTGTGATTTTGAAAGAGCACCATCTTATGTGTATACAAATGATGAAAGCTATATAAATAAAATTGAAAAAGAAGTAGAAGCTGCATCAAAGCTTGGAATAAAAGCAAAATACACAGAAGAATTACCTTTTGATTATAAAATAAAAGCTGCTGTTATTTTCGAGAATCAAGCTCAATTTCATCCTAGAAAATATATTTTACCTATGGCGGAAGAGATTCAAGGGGATGGAAGCTATATATTTGAAAATACAGAGGCATGTGAACTTGAAGAGGGTAATCCTATTAATATTGTAACTGGAAATGGAAAGAAGGTTATGGCACCAAAGGTCATTATAGCTTCGCATTTTCCTTTTTACGATGGATTAGGATTGTATTTTGCAAGGCTTAGACCTGAAAGATCTTATATAGTAGGAACAATAATAAAAGAGAAATTCCCTAATGCTATGTTTATAAATGCAGAGAAACCAACACGTTCTCTAAGAGCGCAGAGGGATAAGGAAAAACAACTAATTTTAGTTGGGGGAGAAAGTCATAAAGTAGCACATGGTGAGGATTTTAATAAGCATTATGACACCTTAAAAGAGTTTGCAAAATCTATATTTACTGTTGAAGATTTCCCGTACCAGTGGTCTACTCAGGATTATATAACAATTGATGATGTACCATATGCTGGAAGGCTAACTATGACAAAAGAAAATATTTACGTTGCAACAGGGTTTGGAAAATGGGGCATGACTAATGGCACTACAGCTGCAAGAATAATATGCGATATAATACTTGATAAAAAGAATCCTTGGAAAGATGTATATAATCCATCAAGAGCTTTTACTATGAAAGCATATAAAAATCTAATTGTTGAGAACTTTGATGTTGCCAAAGAACTTGTTGCTGGCAAGATAAAACAAGGTGAGGATGGATTAAAACTTGAATGTGGTGAAGGAAAAGTTGTTGAACTAGATAATAATAAATATGGGGCGTATAAGGATATGGAAGGCAATATACATATAGTAAATACAACTTGTACTCATGTTGGATGTGAATTAAAATGGAATGACGCAGAGCACTCATGGGATTGCCCATGCCATGGCTCAAGATTTTCCTATGATGGTGAAATTTTAGAAGGCCCGGCTACACATAAATTGATGCACTATAAGGAAGGAAAAAATACAATAGATCCTAATTTGTAACATACAAATACCTGCATATATATAATGCAGGTATTTGATTTTATATTTAGCTTTTAATTTTATCAATAAACTCATGTACGGAAATATTATTAAATTCACTAAGTTTAACTTCTGTGCTATTTTCAATAAGTTTTTTTATTGTTAAAAAGGTTTTAAGATCACCTATTATTATTGCACCAATAATATGATTGTTTTGAAGAAGAACTTTATAATATCTATTTTTACTAGCATCAGTCTCTACTAGGAGTAGACTATCTGATTTTTCTTCTACATCACCGATTGAATATATAGACATATTAAAGGTTTCTAAAGAAGTTACTGGAAGAGGGGGCTGAAATATAGTATTTTCATTACAAATGTTAAGCCCAGCGACTTTACCTTGTCTAGTGGATATGTCCCAAAGTCCGTAGATTCTATTATTAAATTCACAAATGTCACCTGCAGCATATATATTGTCAAATGAAGTTTGCATTCTCTCATTAACTAAAATGCCTTTATTTATTTTTAAATTTGTATTTTTAACAATTTCTGTATTAGGTGAAATTCCAATTGAGTAAATGACCATATCACAATTAGCTTTTATTCCTGATTTTGTTACATATCCTTTGACTTTATCTTCGCCAAGAATTTCATCTATTTCACTTGAAAGCATAACCTTAACTCCATTGCTTTCTAAGGTTCTCCTAAGTTTTTCTGATGCAAATATATCAAGTTGTCTTGGCATTAGTCTTGGTGCAAGTTCGCTGACTGTCACTTTTTTCCCAAAGTTACTTAAAGAAGTAGCCATTTCAAGGTTTTGAATCCCACCACCAATCAATAAAATTGTGTCACTTCTTTTAATATAATCTATAATTTTATAAGCATTGTTTAGGCTTCTTAATGTAAATACCCCTAATTTATGTATCCCTCGAATATTAGGGATTATGTTATCAGCACCAGTAGCCAAAAGAAGCTTTGAATAAGAAACAGTACCCTCATTGCTTAAAATAATTTCCTCACTTTCGGGAGACAATTTTGTTACCTTTGAATTTAAGTGAAGATCTACATTATTATTTTTGTACCAATCTTTCTTTTGAATTAATATTTCTTCTTCATTTAAGTTATCTAAGATCTTTTTAGATATTTTCGGACGATAATATGGAAAATAAGCTTCTTCACTGTATACATGAATCTCACTATCAGAATCAATAGAACGTATTGATTTAATAGCAGAGACTGAAGCAGCACCACAACCGACTATAACAATTTTTTCCTTCAAGGAAATCACCTCTTATTTAAGAAATCTACTATAGTATTCCAATTTCTATATACTGATTATACATGAACATTAGAAAAATTTAGAATATTTAACTAGGATTATGTAACAATGGTTACATATTAAATAAGAAAAATTTGTTATTATTAAACAAAGTGTGATATGAATCATATTAATTCCTAAACCTAAGAATTTATAATTAATCTATATAAATAAAATTGAGGTATTTGGAGGCATCGGATGTTAAATTTTAAAAAGAGAAATAATGAAGCAGTATATCTGACTAAAGAACAAAATACAATGAAAAATGATATAAAAGTAAATGAAGAAGCTATTGAATTCATAGATTCTATTAATAATCTAATTTCAAAGACTGTTGATCAACATCATATAGTAAATAAACAACATGATGGACTAGCTGAACTTGCAAGTGATATTAAAATACATATGAATAAGATATCTAATCTAACTGTTACAACTAATGAATCTACTGATAAATTATATCTGGAAAGCAAAAGTCTTGATACGCTTACTAAAGATACTGTGAATAAATCTAATGAAGGTAAGCAAACTATTGAAGAAATGGCTAATATAATTAAATCTCTAGAATTAGAAAATAAAAAAAGCATGGAGAGTATAAACGAGTTAGTAGTTAAGTTTGGAAAAGTAAATGAGGTAGTTGGACTAATTACAAGTATAGCTACACAAACAAATTTGCTAGCATTAAATGCTGCAATAGAAGCAGCTAGAGCTGGAGAGCAAGGGAAAGGATTTGCTGTAGTTGCTGGTGAAGTACGAAAGCTAGCAGAAATGACTAAGAAAAGTATCACTGACATTTCAAGCTTAATTGAAAGTATTGAAACAGAAACAAGAGTGGTGCTTGAGAATTCAAGTAAATCAAATGAGGCAATAGAAGAAGGAGTTAAGGCAACTCAAAAAGCTGTACATAAAATTGAAGAAAGCCTAATTGCAGTTACAAAGGTTGATAGTGAAGTTAAAGAAGTAATGGACACATTAATAGTTCAAAAGAAGCACATCGAAAATATGAGCTTAGAGATAAGCGATGTAGACGAGATTCTTAAAATAACAGCAGATACAATAATTGACCATATAAACGAAGCTAGCGTAGTTGATAAGCAACTAGCAGAAACAAAGGAAAAGGTAGGGTTTTACGGTTTAAAAATAAAAAATATTTAGGAGGATAACTATGGATGCAATTAGTTTAATGGTAGATGAACATAAATATATTAAAAGAATGCTTGTAGTAGTAAGAAAGGTTTGTTTTGGAATTTTAAAAGGTGAGGACATATCATATGAGGACTTTTCTAAGATAATTGATTTTGTAAGAAATTATGCTGATAATCATCACCATGGTAAAGAGGAAAAGATTCTTTTCAATAGAATGGTAAGTGAAATCGGAGGAGTGGCTGATAAATTAGTTAATCAAGGTATGCTAGTAGAACATGACTTAGGAAGACTACATATGAGGGAACTTGAACTAGCTTTAGATAGGGTTAAAGCTGGAGATGAAGAAAGTAAACTAGATGTAATCGCTAATGCAATGTCCTATACTCACTTACTTACAAGACATATTGAAAAAGAAGACAATACAGTCTATACTTTTGCACAAAGAAAATTATCAAAAGAGACGATTGAACAAATAAATAAGGAATGTGAAGATTTTGAAAATAATGCAATAGAAGATGAAGTTAGTAAACTATATATAGATATTTTAGAAAACTTAGAGGAGAAATATCTTTAGTTAATTTTAATAGACCTATTTTAGGTCTATTTTTTACTCTTTAGGAATGATAATATTTTTAGTCTTAGAATAATTTTATGAGTTTAAATCATAACCTAAGGATTGCTAGACTGCCCTAAAGAGTAAAAAATAGAATTAGTCGCCTGCCAATTTTTCCTCACATGCGTTTGGAAAGGCAGATGCGAGAAAAAAATCGACGGCTCATAATCGCCTTGGGGATTTTTTTATGTTTTACTTACAATGTAACACTCTTAATTTTGTGAGAACTTACAAAGTTAATATATAAAGGTAAAAAGTTGATTTGGCTTATAAAATAACATGGTATAATATGGCTGTAGAAACAATTGTAAAGGGGTAAGCTTATTCATAACAATGTAATATTATTTTCATAGCTTTGAGAGGTGGTTATTTTATGAAGAAATTGCCAAGTGTTGCATATTTCTGTATGGAATATGCTCTAGATACTGAAATGAGAACATATGCAGGGGGATTAGGTATTCTTGCTGGAGATTATTTAAAGGGAGCAAAAGAATATAATTACCCTATAGTTGGAATAGGAATCAATTGGAAACAAGGATATTCAGATCAAGTTATAGGAGCGGATAATAAACCTTACGATGCTTATCATAATTATAAGTATGACTTTTTGAAGGATACTGGAGTTAAAGTTACGGTAAAAATACGCCAAAGAGATGTAGTATGTAAGGTATGGTTAGTTGATAAATACGATAATGCACCTATATATTTATTAGATACTGATTTGCCAGAGAATGAAGATGCATGGATAACTGGTCAGCTTTATGGTTGGTTTGGTGAAGAAAGAATAGCTCAAGAGATGGTTCTAGGGATAGGTGGAATTAAAGCCTTAAGGGCATTAGGAATAGAAACAGATATATATCATTTTAATGAAGGACATGCACTTTTTGCAGGGTTTGAATTAATAAGAGAGAAAATGGATGATGGATTAACTTTCAATGAGGCATTTAAAAAGACTCAAGAAGAGATAGTATTTACAACACATACACCTATAATTCAAGGAAATGAATCTCATTATATAGATAGATTAATGTACATGGGAGCTAATTGCGGGTTAACCATAGAACAGCTTGTAGAGATTGGTGGGTCACCTTTTAACATGACAGTAGGAGGATTAAGACTATCAAAAATATCTAATGGAGTAGCTCAGCTTCACAAAGACACAGCTAATAAGATGTGGAAGAATGTAGAAGGAAAATCAGATATAATCGGAGTAACAAATGCTATTCATTTAAAGACTTGGGTTGATGAGAGAATGCTTAAGGCAGCTAAGGATTTTAATAGAGATGAAGATAGTAAAAATAATATATGGAATGCGCATATGCTTAATAAAGAAGCATTAATTGAATTTGTATATGAAAGAAATAAAGTTAAATTAGATAAGGATAAATTACTAATTGGATTCTCAAGGAGAGCAGCACCATATAAAAGAAGTAACTTGATTTTTTCAGATAAAGAAATAATCGAACCATTATTAAAATCAGGAAAGATTCAAATTGTTTTTTCAGGTAAAGCTCACCCATTAGATGATACAGGCAAAGAAATAGTAGAGAATATAGTTAAAATGTCAAAACTTTATCCAAATTCGGTTGTATTCCTAGAAAATTACGACATGACCATAGGTAAAATGTTAACTAGGGGTTCTGATATATGGCTTAATAATCCAAGAAGACCATTAGAAGCAAGTGGAACATCTGGTATGAAGGCAGCAATGAATGGAGTAATTAACTGCTCAATATTAGATGGATGGTGGCCAGAAGCTTGTGAAGATGGTGTAAATGGTTGGCAGTTTGGAGATGGCTTTGAGAGTGAGGATTTTGAGGAATTAGATGAGCATGACAAGGATGCTTTATATAAGGTTTTACTAGCAAAGGTTATTCCTACTTACTATGATAATAGAGAAAAATGGATTGATATGATGGTAGCCAGCATTAATAGTACTAAAGAATATTTTTCAGTGGAGAGAATGCTTAAAGAATACTATGAATTAATGTATCAAAAATAAATGTTAAAGCCTAGCTTTTATGCTAGGCTTTTTTATGTTAATAGCTTTCATAATATAGTATAGTAGTAATATATTTACATATGTTTTAACATAAGTTATATTCTAATTATACATATTTTAGGGGGCGAAAATATGAGTTGTGAAATGAATAATGATAATACATTTCTTTCATCTTTTTATAAATATAAATATATACTTACAGAAGGGGCGATAGTTGAAAGATTAAAGAAAGAATACAATGTTAAATTAGATGAAGAAATCATGCATGCGGGGTTAATTTATAATGATAGACAAGCTTCTGTCCTTAGAAATATATACATGGAGTATATAGAGACCTCAGAGAAATATGATTTGCCAATAATGATTATGACACCCACCAGAAGAGCAAATAAGACCAAAATATCAAATTCTTCTTATAATAATAAAAATATTATAAAGGACAATGTAGATTTTCTAAAAGATATTAGAGAAAAATATCCTTCTCATAAAAATAAAATATTTATCGGAGGACTAATGGGATGCAAAGGTGATGCATACAATTATGAAGAAGCACTCTCAAAAGAAGAGGGGTATAGATTTCATCTTTGGCAAGCAAAAGAGTTTGAGTCATCAAAGGTTGATTATTTGTTTGCGGGTATAATGCCAGAAATTTTTGAGGCTATTGGAATGGCAAAAGCAATGGAATGCACAAATATACCTTATATTATTAGCTTTATGATAAGAAGAAATGGGGCATTATTGGATGGAACAATAATCAATCATGCTATTAGTGCTATTGATTTAGCAACAGATAGAAAACCACTAGGATATATGGTTAACTGTGTACATCCTAGTATATTAAGTGAGGCCTTGTGGAGTGATGTAAATAGAACAAACCTAGTTAAAGAACGTTTCTTAGGTATTCAAGCAAATGCATCTCCTCTTGAGCCAGAAGAGCTAGATAACCTAGAGACTATAAAATCAGATTCGCCAATAGATTTAGCCTTAAGTATAGAAGAACTTCATAATAAACATAAAATAAAAGTTATTGGTGGATGTTGTGGAACGGATAATAGACATGTAGAGGAATTTGCTAGAAAAATAAAGAAATGGATGTAATTTATTAACATAAAATTATCAGATATATTTTCCCAATATAGAGGTGAGATAATTTTGAGGATAGTTGTAATAATAAGTAGTGCTAGAAAAAAGGGTAATACTGCGACTATTGTAAAATTCATAGAAAATGAAATAGTACAATATGCTATGAATCTAAGTGTAAATTTAGATGTTGAGTGGATAAATTTATTTGATTATGAATTACAATTATGTTTGGGATGCAGAATTTGCTTTAATAAGGGAGAAAAGTATTGTCCACTAAATGATGGGTTGCTTAATATAAGAGACAAGATAATTGAGGCAGATGGTGTTATTTTTGCAAGTCCGGTTTATGTTGAAGATGCTAATGGAATAATGAAAAATTTTATAGATAGAATGGCATTCATTTGCCATAGACCAGCATTTTCAGGGAAGGCATCTATTATCATTACAACTTCAGGTGGAGGTGCAACTAGCCATGCTATAAGAACGATAAGCTCAGCTATTCAAAGCTGGGGGGCTTATATATCTGCCAAAAGAAACTTTAGAACTGGAGCACTTATTGATAAGGAGAAAGTTGAATTAGAATATAGTAATGAAATTAATGCAATAGCTAAAAAATTCTTTGATTCTCTTTATACTAATAAGAAACTAATTCCCACATTTTATTCTCTTATGATATTTAAAATACAGCAAAAAAATTGGCAGCAATATAGTAAAGAAGATAATTTAGATTATTTGTATTGGAGAGAAAATGGATGGCTAAATAAGGAATGTACTTATTATATTCCTAATAATTCACTTTGTATAAAAACCGTTGCTGCTAGATTTGTAGGTGGAGTAATTTCAAAATTCTTTATATAGAGTAAGTTAGTTTTAACATATGTTAACTGGTAGAAAATTCATAATTTATATTATAATAAAGATAACGTAGAAATATTAGTATGAGGAGAGAGAGAATGAGTAAAAGAAAAATAATTGTTTCTATAATAGGAATTGCAGCTATTATAGCAATCTACTTTGGGGTAAAAGGTATTAAGTCATATATGGACTTAAAAACCTATCAAAAACAGGTGAATGATATAGTAATTTCTGAAGTAGATCTTACAAAAGTTCCAGATGGCACTTATGAAGGAAGTACAGAAACCTTATGGGTAGCAGCTGAAGTAAAGGTAACGGTGAAGGATCATAAAATAACTAAAATTGACCTTGTAAAACATAAATATGATAGAGGAAAGCCAGCAGAAGTATTGGTGGACAAGGTGGTGGAAGATCAAAAGGTTAAAGTAGATACCGTATCTGGTGCAACTGTTAGCAGTAAAGTAATATTAAAGTCTATAGAAAAAGCATTAGAAAGTGCAGGTAAATAAAAAATAATATCAATTTGTAGATGATGAGAAAAATCAATGAGAGGAATGACTTAAATGAAAAAAATATTAGTTACAGGAGCAGAAGGGTTTTTTGCTTCAAGATTTATTGAATATTATAAAAATGAGTTTAATATAGTTGCTTTAAATAAGAAGGATTTAGAGATAACAAAAGAAGAAAGCATAGAACAAATAAAATATATAAATCCGGATTATGTTGTCCATGCGGCGGCAATATCTGATACTGGGCTTTGTGAGAGAAATCCAGAACTATCATATAAAGTTAATGTAGAAGGTTCAATAAATGTAGCTAAGGGCTGTGAAGCATCGAAAGCAAAACTAATATACCTTAGTTCTGATCAAGTATATAATGCAAATATTCAAAGCGGCCCTTATAGTGAAGAATGCATAGTCGTACCAAATACTGTTTATGGAAAACATAAAATTGAGGCAGAAAATCATATAGCGAAAATGGTAGATGATGCTGTAATTTTAAGATTAACTTGGCTTTTTAGTTTACCAGAGAGAAATAAAAAGGTTAATTCAAATATAATTTGGAATATTATAAAAGCCGCAGTTAAAAATCAAAGCATTAGTTTGCCTGCAAATGAGTATAGAGGTATTACTTACGTTTATGATTTAATACGAAACATTAGTAAGATAATTAATATTCCAGGTGGAATATATAATGCAGGAAGTGAAAATAACTTAAGTACTTATGAAATAGGGAAGAGCATTATAGAACAGATGGGATTAAGTAATAGAGTAGAAGATATCTTAATAAAAGATACAGATAGATATAAAGATAGTAAGAGAGATTTAAGGATATCAAATAAAAAACTAAATAATATGGATGTAAGCTTTCCAGATACACAAGAAGCTATTATTAATTGTTTAAAGGAATTTTCTTATTTAAATTTGTAATTGCAGGAGTAGAGGTGAGATATTATCTATAAGCGTAATAGAACTCTATATGGTATTATAATAATTCTAGTAATAGTTTTAGGATTAATGACAAGAAGATTCAAAAATTTATATTTAGGAGATATTTTATGGGCTCTTATGATATTTTTTATTGTGGGCTTCATTTTTATAAAAATAAAGCTGAAAATAGCAGCATTAATAGCAACCTCTTTCTGTTTTATCATAGAATTTAGTCAATTATATCATGCAGATTGGATTGATAAGATAAGGCAAAATACTTTAGGTGGATTGATATTAGGGTATGTATTTTCTTGGCCAGATTTATTAGCCTATTTAGTTGGAATAGGAGCCGGAGTTATTCTAGAACTTATAATTTATGGGATTAAAAATAGGAATTCTTAAAACTTTTAAGAATTCCTATTTTTAATATAGTATGCTATACAAATTCTTGAAGTAATTTATCAGCAAAGTTTTTTCCAAAGGTAATACAATCGTCTAATTCTTTTTCATCAGGCATGTATTTAATTTTTAATTCATCTTGTAGTACTTTTATATTTGCTTTTAATAAATAATCAGAGAGAATCTTTGGAGATTCCCCACTCCAGCCATAACTTCCAAAAGAAGCACCAACCTTATTTATGAACTTAAGACCAATTAAATCTTCAATAACTGGCAAAAGAGATGTGAGAAGTCCATTATTTACAGTAGAAGAACCAAGTAAAATTCCTTTGGATTTAAATATTTCAGCTATGATATCATTTCTATCAGCAGTGGCTGCGTTGAGTATTTTATAACTTACACCGGAAGCTTCTAATCCTTTTGCAATAAATGCTGCCATCTTATATGTAGCGCCCCACATAGAGTTATAAACAATTACCACACTTTTTTCTGAATTACCTTTTGCCCATTCATAATACTTATCAACAATCTTCATAGGATCTTTTCTCCAGATGATACCATGACTTGGAGCAATCATATCGACTGGTAATCCTAGTCCTTTAATTTGATCAATTTTTTTAGTAACAAATCTGCTAAATGGGGTTAAGATATTTGCATAATATTTAAGAGACTCTTGATCTACCTCAAATTCGTCAACCTCATCATTAAAAATACTTGAGGATGCAAAGTGTTGTCCAAAGGCATCATTTGAAAATAATATATTTTCACCTGTTAGATATGTAAACATGCTGTCAGGCCAATGGAGCATAGTTGCTTCAATAAAAACAAGCTCATTTTTACCAATACTTATTTTATCGCCAGTTTTTACAACTTTAAAGTTCCAATTTTTATGATAATGCCTTGTAGCTGTTTCTAAACCGCCTTTTGAAACTATCACAGTAGCATTTGGTATATATTCCATAATAACTGGTAAAGCACCAGAATGATCTGGTTCAAAATGATTCATGACTACATAATCAATTTTTGATATATCTGTTACCTCACGCAAGTTCTCAAGAAATCTATCAGTCAAAGGTTCCCATACGGTATCAATAAGAACCGTTTTTTCATCTTTAATTAAATAAGAATTATAAGTACTCCCGCGGTGGGTTGATAATTCATATCCATGAAAATGACGTACTTTCCAGTCGGTAGCCCCTACCCAATATACTCCTTTTTTTAATTCCTTCATACTTATTTCCTCCATTCATATATTCATGAAGGTAGTATCTGCGAAGGTTTGTAAAAATATACAATACATAGTATTTTAACTTATTTTAAGGTTTTAATTATTTCTATAAAGTCATTTATTGAGGTAAAAGAAGATTCATCATATTTAATATCAACCTTATTTTCAATTAGTTTTTTTATAATCATTGCCCTTTTTTGATCGCCAAGAATTATAGCACCAACTATCTTGTCATTTCTAACTAAAACTTTATAATATTTACTGTTTTCCTTATCTAAATCTATTTGAGTAAACAAATTTGTTTCATTAGATTCTTCAATATCTCCAATTGAAAAAAGAGATAAATCAAAGGCATTCATTGAAGAAAATTGAATAGGAGGGGTGAAAATACTATCTTCGCCACAAATATTGGCTCCAGCGACATTTCCTTGTTCAGATGAAATGTTCCATAAACCATAAACCCTACTATTAAATTCAGTTACATCTCCTGCAGCAAAAATATCTTTTATATTTGTTTCCATTTTTTCATTAACAATGATACCTTTATTAATTTCAATTTGCGTATTATAAGCTATTTCAACATTTGGCTTTATTCCAGTAGAGTAAATTATCATATCACAAGAATACTCAATACCAGACTTTGTTTTAAAACCTTGTACTTTTTCATCTCCTTGAATTTCTTCAACTTGTGTATTTAGTAAGATTTTAACACCTTGTGATTCCATTGCTTCTTTTAAATAATTTGACGCATAGTCATCAAGTAATTTGGGCATTAATCTAGCTGCAAACTCTGCAATTATAACTTTTTTACCTTCTTTAGATAATATATTAGCTACCTCTAGATTTTGAATTCCTCCACCAATAAGTAGTATAGTTTCACACACATTAATGTAATCTAATACATCGTAAGCATTATTTAAATTCCTGAGTGTAAAGGCTCCGGTTTTATTTATTCCATTAATAGGTGGAATATTATTAGTTGCGCCTGTAGTAATAAGTAATTTATCATAAATCACAGTCTTTCCATTTTCCAAGGTTATAGCCTTTTTATCAGGTTCTATTGATATTACTTTATGACCTAAATGAATTTTAACGTTATTAGAAGAATACCAATCTTTCTTTTTAAGTAAAAGCTTGTCTTCGTTTAATCCATCTAAAAGACCTTTAGAAATTTTAGTTCTATAATATGGATAAAAGTTTTCTTCTCCTAGTACTAAAATTTCGCTATCAGTATTTATTTCTCGTATTGCCTTTATCGAAGAAAGAGCAGCAGTACCACTACCAATTATAATAATTCGATCCTTCATATATATCACCTCTAAATATTATTTATTATAGAAAATAAAGCATTTTAAAATAATTTTTCAATTTCAGTGGAGGGAATAGGCTCACTAAATAGATATCCTTGCGCAATGTTACATTTATTTGTTTTTAAAAAGGATAGTTGTTCATTGTTTTCAACACCTTCTGCTACCACTGTGAGATTTAACCTCTTTCCTAAATTTATCATTGAAGCTGTAATTAATTCTTCATTTGTGTCCTTAGCTACATCATCTAGAAAAGTTTTATCAATTTTCAAAGTATCAATAGGCAGGTGTTTTAGGTAGCTAAAGGAGGAGTACCCTGTTCCAAAGTCGTCCATTGCTACTGAAACTCCTATTTCTTTTAATTTGGCTAATTTTTTTGAGGCATACTCAAAAGATTTTACAGCAATACTTTCAGTAATTTCGAGTTCTAGCCACTTAGGATCTAACTGAGTTTTGCTTAATGTATCTTTTATTGTATTAATAATACTAGGGTGCTCAAATTGATGGGTAGATAAATTTATTGACATACCAATAGGTGAATAGTTTGATTGTTGCCATATTTTATTTTGCTTACATCCTTCTAATAACACCCATTCTCCTATTGGGAGTATTAAACCAGTTTCTTCAGCAATAGGTATAAATTTAGAAGGTGGAATAATTCCTTTTTTGGGGTGAAACCACCTTATTAGTGCTTCCACTCCAATCATTTTGTTAGTTATTATGTCAACCTTTGGTTGATAAAAAAGTTTAAATTCATTATTTTCAATCGCATTTTTTAAATCTTCAATAATTTCAAGCTTTGTAGATCTCTCTATACTCATTTCCTCATTAAATAAAAGACATTGGTTTTTTCCTTTGTTTTTGGCATTATACATAGCGATATCAGCATTTTTTAGTAAAGTTTTTGCATCATAGCTATGCAAGGGACAAACAGATATTCCAGCACTAGCAGTTATAAAAACTTCTTTATTATCTATGGTAATTGAACCATTTAGATCATTTAAAAGGTTATTGATTTTATTTAGTGAATCTTTAGGGCTTTTAATTGCAGGTAAAATAATTAAAAACTCATCTCCACCCAGTCGTCCAGTATGAGCTTCGTTGCCTAAATGTTCTTGAATTTTTGAACTAACTTCTTTTAAAACAAGGTCTCCAATATCATGGCCCAAAGTATCATTAATAATTTTAAAATTATCTAGGTCTATAAATACAACAGCAGTTTGTGTTTTGTTTTCTTTAGATGTTTTTAATTCTAAGCTTAAGAGTTCATTTATATAACTTCTGTTTGCTAAACCAGTTAATGAGTCGTAGTGAGCCATTTTATGTATTATTTGGTGTGCAGTAGAGCATTCAAATAGGTTATGTAATATTGTTACTTTGTTATAAGTTTTTCCATTTCTTTTCTTAGTAAATAATACTGACTTGTTAATACAATCATCCTCACAAATTAAGTTTGTACTATCTTTAGAATTTTCATCTTGGGAATTTTGATATATAATTTTAGATATAGTCTTTAAAACTGAATCAGAAGAGAGATTTTTTAGATTCTTTTCATCTATATTTGTAATACTATTAACTATTGAATTAGTTGAAATAGTATTTCCATTATTATCTGAAATAATAACCCCATCACCAATATGAGATAAGATTAAATTCATTAATTTCTTGGAATTTTTAAGTTCATTATTAAGTAAAATGTATTTTACATACATATATATAATTAGTGCAATTGATATGAACAGTATTAAGTAAATAAACATCATATACTCCCCCTAATTTGTTACAATTATTTAGTAGATTGTTTAATAGTTTATTATGGAAATGAATTTATTAATATGATTCAAATCACAATTTACTCAATTTTTACCTTTTAAGCCTAATAAAAAAATTAAATTAAAAAATTTAAATTCTTATTGACATTAACGTTACGGCAAGGTGTATATTTAGTTTGTAAGGAGGCGTAAACATGGAATACACAGTGCAGAAACTTGGAAAATTAGCAGGAGTAAGTACCAGAACATTAAGGTATTATGATGAGATAGGTATTCTTAAGCCGGCAAGAATAAACTCATCAGGATATAGGATATACGGTAAAGCTGAAGTAGATAGGCTGCAACAAATTCTTTTTTTCAGAGAGCTTGGAGTAAGCTTAGAAAATATAAGAGATATTATGACTTCACCTTACTTTGATGCAGCTAAAGCACTGAAGGAACACCGTGAAAAGCTTCTTGAAAAAAGAGCACAATTGGATTTATTAATTGAAAATGTTAATAAAACTATTGCTCAAACTGAAGGAGGAACTATAATGTCAGATAAAGAGAAATTTGAAGGATTTAAACAAAATTTGATAAATGAAAATGAAAAGAAATACGGAAAAGAAATTCGTGAAAAATATGGTGATGATACAATAAATAAGTCTAACCAAAAATTGAAGAATATGACCCAAGAGGAGTATGACGAAATAACTAAGCTATCTAATGAAGTATTAGAAACTCTTGAGGAAGCTATTAAAACGGGAGATCCAGCAGGAGAGCTAGCTCAAAAAACAGCTGATTTACATCGTAAATGGTTAAGTTTTTATTGGGATTCATATAGCAAAGAAGCTCATGCAGGTATAGCTCAAATGTATGTTGATGATGAAAGATTTACAGCATATTATGATAAGATAACTAAAGGAGCTGCAGAGTTCTTAAGAGATGCAATTTTAATTTATACTGGAATGAAAAAATAATAATTTTACTAAAAAGGGCGAAAACATTTAGTTTTCGTCCTTAAAGTTTTATTCGCTGTTATTTTTCAGAAACATAATCATAAGTGGGTTGAGTTTGTAAGAAGTAACCGCTTCTAACTTCTGCAGACCAGTTTTGAAGAGCTTCTTTCCATTCAACACTGCTAAAGAAAAAGTCGATTCCTTTTGAAGAATCCCAAACTAATACTCTGAAAGGAGTAATTCCTCCAGCTTCAAAAACATCTTGGCCAGATTCTGTATTCTCTGTAATGAAAAGTTGTGGTAGACCACGTTGAAAGGCCATTGCCGGTTCTATAAATGAGAAGGTTGAGCCTGTCCAATATTCTCTACCGATTTCATTTGCATAAACAGTTGCACCATTGGTATCTATAACTCTTACCTTTATTCTAGCAAGATTTAAGGTTATCATTCCAAAGCTAGAGTTAATCATTCTTCTTATGCTTGTCATAGTTGATTCTGGATATTGTTCTGTGTTTGGAAGAGTTCTTGGGAAAAGTAGTACTTTTTTAAGTTCATCCATTAATCTAAGAAGAAATCTTATTTGAAGATTATTTAAGGTAGTACTTGTTGGATGGCTTAAAAATACTGGAACTTGATAAAATCTATTTGTTTTTGCGACTAGTTCAGGGTTAGGAACAACAGTTGAGGGAGTTTCTACTTGTTCTACATTAAGATCAAATTGTAAATTAGACATATTATCACCTCATTATAGTATATTCAACCTTTGATTATTTGTGATTACATAATAATAAGAGTTAAGCAAGAAAAAATGTAAATTGTACAAATGTTAATTTAAGTGATAAATTTATTATATTAAGTTAAATTGCAAAGGGGATTACTAGCAACAAATGAGGATAAATAAACTACTAAGTAATTATGGATATTGTTCTAGAGTTGAAACCAATAGGTTTATTAATGATAAAAGGGTAATTATAAATGGTGAGCTTGCAATGCCAGGACAATGGGTAGAGGAAACAGATATAATACTTTTAGATGGTGTACCTATTAAAAGAAAAGAAAGAATATATATAGTTTTAAATAAACCAGTAGGAATAACTTGCACTGCGGCAAAAGATGTTAAAGATAATATAATTGATTATATTAATTATCCTGAATATATTTTTCCTGTTGGAAGACTAGATAAGGAATCACAAGGTTTAATTATAATGACAAATGATGGGGAGCTAGCAGATAAAATATTAAACTCAGAGAATAGCCATGAAAAAGAATATATTGTTACAGTTGATAAAACAATAGATAATAATTTTATTAATGGAATGTCTAAAGGCGTTAAACTAGGTGAAAAATTAACAAAGCCATGCAAAGTAAATAAAATAGACAACAATACTTTTAGAATTATTTTGACTGAAGGATTAAATAAACAGATACGAAAAATGACAAAAACCTTTGGTTATACCGTTATAAGATTAGAAAGAATAAGAATAATTAACATAAATATTGATGGCATTGAAATAGGTAAGTGGAGAAATATAACTGATGATGAACTTCAAGAATTAAGAGAATATATTAAATAAATATTTATATATTAGATCCAGGTTTAAAATTGAATTTTTGAGCCTGGATTTTAAATTTATTTAGTGTACCATTTATTATTAGTTTCATAATATAAAATAGTAATTATTTTGAAGGGAAAAAAATTATGTTTCAAGATGATATTAGATATGCTTTTAATGATTTATATGATGGAATTATTAGAGAAGAAGATGTTAAAAATAGGTTCAATTTAATTGGTGAAGGTGAAGTATATGTAAGACCGGATATGGCAGAAGTAGTTATTGGTGTAATAACAGAGAATATGGACATAAAATCAGCCCAAGAAGAAAATACAAAGATATCAAATAGTGTTATAGAAAGTATAAGACAGCTAGGAGTAGATTTAAAGGATATACAAACTCAAGATTATAATATCAATATTAGAAATGATTATGTGGATGGAAAACAAGTCTTTAGAGGTTATGAGGTAAGAAATAATTTAAGAGTTCTTGTAAGAGATATAGATAAAATTGGAGAGGTAATAGATACAGCAGTTGCAAATGGAGCAAATAACATAGGAAATATTGGTTTTCTTGTATCAGATGAAAACAAAGTATATTTAAGTGCTCTAAAATTAGCAATTAAGGATGCACAAGATAAAGCCATGGTTATGGCAGGAAGCTTAAATGTAAGATTGGATGTTGTACCTATTAAAATAACAGAACAAGCAGTTAATAGAATAGCCCCAATGAATGCAGTATATAAAGCAAGTTCCGCAGCACCAATTGAGCCAGGACAATATAGTGTAAAAGCCAATATAGAAGCAATATTTCAATATTTTAAATAACATATAATCATATTTTAAAGGAGTGAAACTATGAACTATTATGGAATAATAATTGGCATTGGGGCATTTTTTATTATTGGTTTTTTACATCCATTAGTTGTAAAATCTGAATTTTATTTTGGAAAGAGAATTTGGCCATTATTTTTAATAGGCGGGATTATATGCTTAGTTGGCTCAATAAGCATTAAAGAAGAAATAGCCTCAGTTCTACTAGGAATATTGGGATTTGCTCTTTTTTGGGGTATAATGGAATTGTTCGAACAAGAGAACCGGGTTAACAAAGGCTGGTATCCTAGAAATAATAAAAGAAAATAAACTAAAGTTAGCCTTGGATATTATTTAAGTGAAAAATAAATACTATAGTTTATAAGTCAATAAATTATATCGGGGAGCTAAAATTATGGATGATAAATATGAAAACTTAAAGATAGCAGAAAAAGGTGCACGTGTTAGTATATTAGCATATATAGCTCTTGCAATGTTCAAATTAGTTGTAGGGTATTTTTCAAAGTCTGAAGCCTTAATGGCTGATGGACTTAATAATACCACAGATATAATAGCATCATTAGCTGTTTTAATTGGACTTAGAATATCAAGAAAACCAGCAGATGAAAATCATGCATATGGACATTTAAGAGCAGAAACCATAGCGTCCTTAGTAGCATCACTAATCATGATAGTTGTAGGGCTAAATGTTCTTTATACTGCTGCAAAATCAATAATATATTTTAAAGGAGAAAAACCAGATATAGTTGCAGCCATTACTGCAATTATTTGTGCAATAGCTATTTATTTTGTTTATAGATATAATAAGAAAATTGCAGTTTCAATAAATAGTGCGGGATTAATGGCAGCTGCTAAAGATAATCTATCTGATGCCTGGGTAAGTGTAGGAACTTCAGTTGGTATTTTCGCATCTCAATTTGGTTTTCCATGGATAGATCCACTAGCTGCTGTAATTGTTGGAATACTTATAATAAAGACTGGTTGGGAAATTTTTAGTGAAGCCTCCCATAATCTATCTGATGGATTTAAAAAAGAAGATTTAGATAATATCGCTAAAAGTATAAGTACTGTTAATGGGGTTCTAAGTATTAAAAGTGTAAGAGGTAGAGCCCATGGAAACATTATTCTATTAGATGTAGTAGTTACAGTTGATTCAAAATTAACCGTTGTAGAAGGGCATAGTATAACAGTAGAAATTGAGAAAATGCTAATAGATAAATTCAATATAAGTGAGGCTATTGTACATGTAGAGCCTGATATTTAGATGATTAAAGTCATTTTAAAGGTATTTAGTTACTTTTAAGATGGCTTTTTATATTACTTAAAATCATATTATGTTAAAGAAAAATGCAAGATATTGTAATTGGGCACTTGCATACTGTATAATAAAACCAATAGACAATTGTAAGTTATTGTAATATGTGTAGTTGTATTTAGGGGGAGAAAGTGCTAATAGATAAGAATTTTAAATCCTGGTCCAAGTTTCGTAAGTTAGGAAAAAGTAAGTATACCGTATTATGGATCATATATTTTGTATTCTTAATAAATATGTTTATTGGAATAGGAAGACTAATGGAAGGTAAGATTATGTTTAATATTCAAAATATCATTATAGATACTATAATTGGTATTATAGGTGGTATAATAATTGGTAAATTTTCATGGAATAGTTCAGAAGTAAAGTATCAGAAATATATTAATGAGAATAGAAAATAAAAAAATACTTATAAAAATTAGTTTTATCATAATGCTTAGGATATCTAGTATTTTATTGATTGAAGGAACATAAGGAGGTATTTCAGCAACTTGAAAGATAATGTAATTAAAATTATTTTTTTGATAATATCTTTAGGACTATTTATTGCAATGATAGTTATAACAAATGATAATATCAAGGATAAAGTTGACACGAGTAAATTAGTTCCAATAATTGCTGTTCTTTCAATTGCACTAATTGCGGTATTATTGATAAGGATAAGAATAAAAAAATCATAGCCTAAAATTAGGATGTCTGGGCGAAGAACAGTTATTTAAGGTCAATGTTCTTTTAAAATATGTTATTAAAGAGGTAATTATGAAAAAAGATATTAAACTTGTAAGCTGCATTATAATGCAGGCTATAGTATTGTTAACTTTATTTATTTTGATAAGTATATCACTAAAGTATAACATTTTAATTAAGATACCAATGCTATTCCTTTTATTTCCCCAACTAGTGATTTTGAAATTTGTATTTGATAATTTTATAAGGGATAAAGGAAAGAGAATATAACCTGAAAAATTATCTGTAATGTAGAAATTGATTGAAAGGAAAAATGTTATATTGTTAGTGATTAAGATAACTAACATGGTAAATAGCTAGAAATTACTCTATAAAATTAATATTTAAGTTGATATCTTAGTAAAAGTTCTGCAATTGCAGGGCTTTTTACTTTTTGTGGCAAACCATTAGTTTTCTTACATTTTTGATTTACTCAGTTACTATTTGTATTATTTCTAATGCTGTAAATATAGAACAACATAGTTATTATAATAGCTATAGCTTTAATTGGTTTAGATAAGTTTGTAAAAGTTAGAAGTAATATTACCATAAGAGGTAATAGGTTAATCAACTTTTTCATAATAAACACCTCTCCTATAATTAAATTAGCATTCAAGTAATTCTCACGACCTCATTCTTCTACATTTTAACATATTTATAACAAATTACTAGTTTGATATCTTTATATGTGCTATAAAAAATGAAAGCTTTTATTTATAAACACCGCTTAGTTTAGTAGGTGTTTATTTTTATTAAATTTATATTTTTTTATTGACAATAGTGTATATACTGTATATATTATAATATATACAGTATTAACAAAGGAGGTAGAATTATTGAAAATATTAATTTCAAATAAATCTGATTTACCTATATATGAGCAGATAAAAGTTCAGATAAAAGAGCAGATTCTATCAGGAAATATTCCTGAAAATGAATTTTTACCCTCAATAAGACAATTAGCTAAAGAGTTAGGCATAAGTGTTATTACAACAACTAGAGCTTATTCAGATTTAGAAGCTGAAGGATTTATAGCAACAATACAAGGTAAAGGTAGTGTAGTTTTACCTAAGGATAATGAGATGGTAAAAGAACAGTACTTAAGACGAATAGAAGAGTCATTTTTATCAGCTATTGAAGATGCAAAGATTGCAAACATATCTAATAAAGAACTTATAGAAATATTAGAAAATTTGATGGAGGAGTGAGAAAAGTGAATGCACTTGAAATTAAAAATCTAAGTAAGAACTTTGGATCCTTTAAACTTGAAAATATAAACTTAGAATTACCTAAAGGATATATTTTAGGATATATAGGACAAAACGGAGCAGGAAAAACAACAACTATTAAGCTCATTATGGAACAGTTAAAAAGAGACAGCGGGCAAATAACAGTTATGGGGAAAAGTTATATTGATAATGAGGAAGCATATAAAGAAATGATAGGTTATATAGCTGATGAATGTTATTATCCTGAGTGTTTTAATATAAATGATATACTGGGTAGTTTAAAAGATTTTTATCCAACTTTTGATGAGGAGAAGTTTATATCTTACGTTAATATGTGGGAACTGCCAAGGAAGACAGCCCTTAGGAAATTTTCAAAAGGTATGAAGCTTAAATTGATGTTTGCTACCGTTTTATCAAGAGATACTAAACTTTTAGTGCTTGATGAACCTACTAGTGGACTTGATCCAGTTATAAGAAGTGAAATTCTTGAAATATTACAGGATTATATATCTGATGGAGAAAGAAGTGTTATGTTTTCAACACATATAATGAGCGACTTAGAAAAGATAGCAGACTATCTATATTTTATAGATAAAGGAAAAACTATTTTTTATGACTCAAAAGATAATATAGTGGAGAGTTATTTAATTGTAAAGGGTGGAAATGAAGACTTAACAGATGAAAGAGAAAAGAAGCTTATTGGATGTAAGAAATCGAATATAGGCTTTGAAGGATTAATTCATTCAAGTGACGCTAAGTATTTTAATGATGGTTTTTTAATTGAGAAGCCAAGAGTGGATGATATTGTGGTATTTCATATAAAAGGTGTTAGGGGGAAGAGATAATGAAATCTTTAAGCTTTTTAAAACTTGATTTTAGGATGATGAAAGGTATTTTTAGATATTTTTTATTACTACCTGCAATATTTCTAATTTTCTTTATGAAAGAGGCTCCTATAATGGGAATTGGGTATATGTTTTTCTTTTTAGTAATAGTTGGAACGGTGCCATTTTCAGCAGAAGTAAATGAGGAGTGTACTAAGATGTATTATATGTTACCCTCAAAGATATCCCATATGGTGCTAGGAAGATTTTTATATTTATCTAGTTTAATAATAATTATATGGGGAATTAATGGAGGCGTTATTTGGTACTTCTATTCTAATAATTTATTAAGTAATTTAGAATTATCAATTGTATGTATTTCAGGAATTGCTGCGTCAATTATATGTTTAGTTCAATATCCTATTTATTATAAATTTGGATTAGAGAAAGGTAAAATGTTATCAATGATAATATATATGGTTCCTGCATTTATAGTCTTTCTACTACCAACATTTTTAAGTGGCAAAAATGCAGTTATGATTAACTTAATTAATAAAACAATATCTATTTCACAAGAAAAACCATATATCTTACCTATTCTTGGAGGTTTGATTGTAGTTTTAGTAGGGGTTATATCCTATATGGTTTCCTGTTCTATATGCAAGAATAAAGAATTATAAAGTAATATTAAGCTTAAACTAAAAAATATGGTTTAAGCTTTTATCAATTTATGGAATTTCATGATACAATTTAATTAATACTCTTATAAGTTTAAGTGGGAGGGATTTTTAAAGATATGAATCCAATTGCAAATGTATTAATAGTTGAAGATGATAGCGATATTAATAGTTTACTTACAAATATATTAACTAGAGAAGGTTATTTAGTTAGAAGTGCATACTCAGGCACAGAGGGGAAAATGTGTATAGAACAGTATGATTATGATATTATGCTACTTGATTTAATGCTGCCTGGAATAAGTGGTGAGGAACTTATTTCTGAAACAAGAAAGCTTAAAATAATGCCTATAATCGTAATCTCAGCTAAAACAGCTCAAGAGGACAAGATTAATGTTTTAAAGCTAGGGGCAGACGATTTTATAGTTAAGCCTTTTGATATTCATGAAGTTTTAGCAAGGGTTGAGGCACAATTAAGAAGATATAAAGAGTTCTCAATGCCAAAGATCTCAAATAGCAAATTAACGTATAAAAATATTGTCTTAGATACTGAAGCAAAGCAAGTACTAGTAAGGGATGAAACTATAGTTTTAACAGTTATGGAATATAAGATATTGGAGCTTTTAATGAGCAATCCAAAGAAAGTATTTACTAGGGCAAATTTATTTAAGGCATTATGGGATGATGAATTATATGGAGATGATAATGCTGTAAATGTACATATGAGCAATTTGCGTTCTAAATTAGCCCATGTGGATAGTGAAACAAAATATATTCAAACTGTTTGGGGAATAGGCTTTAAGCTTCAAGAATAACACTTAATACTTTCTTAATATTTAATTAAGCTTATATTATCAAATGTATTTAATAATATAACTAAAGAAAAGGAGGAGTAAGTTTATGAATGAAGTAGTTTTAAAGACCCATAATCTTACAAAGAGATATGGAGATCAATATGCATTAAATAATGTTAATATGACTATTGAAAAAGGACAAATATATGGATTTATTGGGCAAAATGGTGCAGGAAAGACCACTTTAATTAGATTAATTACAGGACTTATTCATAAAACAAGTGGAGAAGTGGAACTTTTACCAGAAGCCTCAGATAATAATATAGATGAAGCAAGAAAGATTACAGGAAGTTTAGTTGAAAGCCCATCCTTTTATCCAAATATGACTGCAAGAGAAAACTTAGAAGTTTCAAGGCTAGTTAGAAATATTGCTGGAAAAGAATCCATTGATGAAGTGTTAGAGCAGGTCGGATTAAAGGATGCTGGAAAGAAAAAGTTTAAGAATTTTTCATTAGGAATGAAGCAGAGGCTTGGAATAGCTAATGCACTGCTTGGAAATCCAAAATTTCTTATTCTTGATGAACCAATTAATGGTTTAGATCCAGTTAGTATTGTGGAAATTCGTGAGTTGTTAAAAAAAGTAAATAAAGAAAAGGATGTAACTATTTTAATATCTAGTCATATATTGAGTGAGCTTTCTGAACTAGCAACCAATTATGGAATAATTGATAAAGGAAACTTAATTGAAGAAATTTCTGCAAAAGACTTAAGAGAAAAATGCAAGCAATATATCGAGATTCTAGTAAGTGATACTAAGAAAAGTGTTGTTTTACTTGAAAAAGAACTTGATATTACAGATTATATGGTATATCCAAATAACATTGTTAAGGTATATAGTCATTTAGATAGTGTTGGAAAAATAAATACACTCCTTTCAGTTAATGGAGTTATAGTAGATAAAATAGGACTAAAAGGACAAAACCTAGAGGAATATTTCTTAAATACTATAGGGGGTGTTAAGAATGACTAGATTAATAAAAGCAGAAATATATAAAGTTTATAAAACAAGAGTAATAAAGGTACTATGCGTTATTATGATACTTCTTGCAGTTATGTTACTAGGACTTTCAAAACTTTTATCTTCAGAAGATTTTATTAAAAGCAGCTTAAAAGGGATGTCAGAGGCGCAGCAAGAACAATTTATGAATCAGCTTCAAAGTGTGAGCAATGCTGATTCTACTATAGTTCAACCTGGTGGAGGCATGGGATTTCACATAGCCTCTAAAGATATATTTAATCCAAAGGGAGAGGAGATATATTATGCCTCCTATGGAGCAGGTACAATGGAAATCATAATAGCTGTATTAATTGGAGCCGTAGTTGCGGGAGAATATTCCTCAGGAACTATAAAGAATATATTAGCCTATGGCAAAAGGAGAGAACATTATTATTTATCAAAGCTTATTGCGATTTCTATAGCAGTTGGAGTGCTACTTGGAATAATGGTTAGTGTTGCATCTATAGGAGCATCAATTATGTATGGATGGGGAGGTAATATCGGTATAATCGAAGTCTTAAAGACATTTATTGCAGCCTTAATTGTAGGAACCTCTGTATCTTCATTAATAATGCTAATAGCAACTTTAGCAAAGAGTAATGGAACAACAATAGGAATTGGTATAGTCTTATTTACAGTTGTACCAACCATAATATCGAATTTTTATGGGAAATATAATTGGTTTGATAGACTTTACGAACTTACACCAGCATATAATTGGGCAGTGATAACTTCTACTCATGCTACAAGCGGAGATTTCACTAAGGCAATAATAGTATCTATAATTACTATATTAATTGCTACATTAAGTGGTATAATGATATTTAAAAAGCAAGATATTAGATAAGATAATTTTGAAGGGAGAGGGTAAAATGATTTGGATAATAGCTATATTAATAATATTTGTAATCATTTTGCTCTCTTATATTTTAAGACTAAAGTATGACATTAGGTACATCTCAAAGCAAGTTAATAAAAGCAAAGGAGATTACTCTAATGTTAAAATGACAGGCTTAGATAAGGACGTTGAAAATCTTGTTGTAAATATAAATAATTTATATGAAATCCAACAAAAGATAAATGTAAAAATTAAAAGTGATGAAGAAAAACTTAGAGAAAGTATAGCTAACTTATCTCATGATTTAAGAACACCGTTAACTTCTATAATGGGATATATACAATTAATAAAAGATGGGAATATATCCAAAGAAGAAAAGGATAGGTACTTAGAGATAGTAGAAAGAAGAACTGGAACTCTTCAAAGTTTAATTACAAGCTTTTATGATTTATCTAGAATTGAGGGTAAAGAGTATAAATTTGATTTGAAGGCAGTTAGTTTAGGGGATATGCTCTGTGAAACCCTAGCGTTATTTTATGATGATTTTATAAATAAGAACATTGAACCCAATATTAATATTGAAGAAAATGTTCCAAAGATTATTTCAGATGAGAAAGCTATAACAAGGATATTTTCTAACTTAATTAATAATGTTTTAGAGCATGGAAAGAACAGAATAGATATAAACCTAAGGCAAGAAAAAAACTATATTATAACAGAGTTTAAAAATGATGCACCGAATTTAAATGAGGAAAATGTTACTCATATATTTGATAGATTTTTTACAGCAGATTTAGCTAGAAGTGAAAAAAATTCTGGGTTAGGTTTATGTATTACTAAGGCTTTACTAGAACAGTTAGGACACGAAGTGGAAGCTCTTTTATATCATGGGGTTTTGACAATTAAGATAAAATGGAAGATTAAATTTAATAATATTTAAAAGCAGGTACTTCAAATTTATTTTGAAATACCTGCTTTTATTTAACTAATGAACAACAAGATTATTTATCCACTTCTTAGAAGCAATTCTAGGAAGTCCTACTATAAATTTAGCAATCTCCTCCATGAATACAAATATATATACTTTTTCTATAGGAAGGTGAAAGTATAATCCAGTTAATGCTACTAGTGGAACTCCTACTAGCCACATTCCACCTATATCTAAGAAGAGACAATACTTTGTATCTCCGCCACTTCTTAATATACCAACAACGTTTGTATAATTAAATACCTTAAAACATAAAAATATACCTAAAACATGTAACATGGAATTTGAATAATTATGAACTTCAGCTGATACATTATAGGCAAATAGTATTGATGGAGCACCTATATAAATTAGAACGCCCATTAATATACCAAGAAGTGGATTTAATATTATAAATCTATTAGCATATAAAAATGCACTTTTTTCATCTTTCTCACCAATTTTATTTCCAATCATAATTGCAGCAGCATTACCAAAGCCAAAGAAAATTACCATTGCAAGTCTATCAATTGTACTTACTATATTAGTTGCAGCTATTACTGATGTTCCCATATGTGCGTATATTACTGAGTATACTGTGACTCCTAGTGCCCATAAGCTTTCATTTAATATAACTGGTATTGTTATTTTAAAGAACTTTTTAATAAACTCAAATGATAAATCAGATAGTTCTTTTATAGAAGCTGCTACTGGAGTTTTTAGCTTATATACTATGTATAGCATCATTGCAAATTCAAGCAATCTTGCTATTAGTGTAGCTATAGCTGATCCATAAACTCCAATACCTTTATAGCTTCCTACTCCATAAACTAAGGCAAAGTTTAAGATTGTATTTATGCCAAGAGCGATTACGCTTACGATCATTGGTGCTTTTACATGTCCAATGCTTCTTAAAGTAACAGAATAAGCAAAGGAAATAGCAGTAAAGATATAACTTAAAGAAATTATTCTAAGATAATTTCCGCCCATATTTATAACTTCAGGGTCATTTGAGAAAATGCTTAAAATAGTATTTGGAATTATAAGTGCGAAAAGTGTAAAGATAGCAGATGCAATTATTGCAGTAATAAGACATAACCCAAGTACTCTTTTTATATTAGTTGTATCCTTCTTTCCCCAATATTGAGCTGTAAATATTGAAGCACCACTTACAACTCCAAATAAAACTAAGTTTAATAAGAAAAAGAATTGATTTGCAAGGCCAACACTTGCAATAGCAACTTCACCTAATCCACCAATTATTATATTATCGAAAAGATTTAATGAGGATAATATAAAGTTTTGGGTTGCTATAGGTAGAGCTAACTTAATAGTTTCTTTAAAAAACTTCTTATCAGAAAATAACGTTATTAATTTCATCATAATTCCCCCCTTAATAATGAAATAAATCTAATTAAAATAAATGGATAGTATTATAAAAATCTATCCATTGAAATTTTGAATATTAGTTTTTAATATTTCTATAATTTCTTTATATGTAGTAAGAGCTTTAATGCCTTCATCTGTAAGAGAATAGACTCCCATATCAATCTTTCTAAACCACCCATAGTGATTATTATAAACTATAGAATAGGTTTTTTTAGCATCAGCACCAAGTTTTCTTAACTTAGCAGCAGAAAGTGGACCAAACATATGTAAACAACAGGCAATATATAAAGCATCTTCTCTATATGAAGTCATAAGTTTTTCTCCAGTGCTTCCTCCAACATTCATATCTAAATGTCTGCCATTGAATTCTTTTATAAGCTTATCACGTTTTCTTTTATTTTGTATAATACTTTTATCTCTATCAAAAGCTTCAGGATGAATAGCTATTTCAATAGTTTTTCTACTTGAAACCAAAATTAAACCAAGTTCTAATCTTTTAATTAAATGGCAGATGTCTCTCCATTTAGAAAAGCTTGTACGCTTTTTAGGCTTTGGAATAGCAATATATACAAGATCAGCTGTCTTTTGTCTTTTTGCACCTTGAACTAAAAGATCAACGCTTAAATTTTTCTTTAGTTCTATTATAATGAGCTCATCACCCTTCATGGCACAAACATCACAATTGTTAACTTCACTTCTTACTTCATATCCTTTACTTATAAAAAAATCTCTGACAGGGATATACATATCTCTTTCAAGAACAATATCACTCATTTTTATGTCTCCTTTTGAAACTTATACATAGGGTTTTAAGTTCAACTATTAACTTATTTATGTAAGCATAAGTTAAGTTTCCTATAAAAAACCTATACAATCCATTTTAACTAATTAATAAGAGTTACTCAAGGAATATAGAGAATATGATATAATTAATTTTGGGTAATTGATAATGGAGGGTAAGATAATGAAGAAGTTAATAATCATAAATGGTGCAATGGGTATAGGCAAAACTACTACCTGTAGAGAATTATATAAAAGTCTTGATAACTCAGTATGGCTAGATGGTGATTGGTGCTGGATGCTTAATCCATTTGTAGCTAATGAAGAAAATATAGAAATGGTACAGAAAAACATAAACTATTTACTTAATAGTTTTTTAAATAATTCTTCTATAGAATATATAGTATTTAATTGGGTGATTCATTTAGAAGAGATATTTGAAAGTATTTTAAAAAATCTCGATAATATAGAATATGAGGTTTATAAAATTACTCTTATGTGTTCAGAAGAGGGTTTAAGAAAGAGGATAGGAAAAGATGTAGAAAATAATCTAAGGGATGAAGACTGCATAAATAGAAGCTTAGACCGTCTTAAACTATATAAAGATATGGATACAATTAAGATTGATACAAGTAATCTTACTGTAAGTGAAACTGTAGAAAAAATAAAAGAGATTATAAATGCGTAAATGGCATTTTTGTTTGGTACCATTAAATTACATTCCTAATTGTTAAATAACTAATGAGATGGTATTATATAATGTGTTCATAAATAATTTAGGAGAGATATTTAATGGAAGCTTTAAAAGTAAAAATTGCGGACTTTGAGGGTCCTTTTGATTTATTGCTCCATCTTATTAGAAAAAATAAGATGGATATATATGATATAAAGATTTTTGAAATAACTAATCAATACTTAGAGCATTTGCAAAGTATGAAAGAGATGGACTTAGAAATAACCTCTGAATTCATAGTTATTGCTGCCACTTTGATTGAAATAAAATCAAAAATGCTCCTTCCTAAAGCAAAGGATGAAAATGATGATGATCAAGATCCTAAGTTATCTTTAGTTGAAAAGCTTGTTCAATATAGAAAGTTTAAAGCAGCTGCTGAGTACTTAAGAGAAAAAAGCTTATATACAGGGATAGTTTTTTCTAAGAAACCTGAGATTATTCCTGAAGAAAAGTCAGATGTATCAAATGAAGATATTCTTAAGAATGTAACAATGTTAAGCTTATACAAAATATATAATGAACTCATGGAAAGAGTAAGAAATAGAAGAAACGATGTTTCAGACTCAAACATGAGTAAAACTGTTCAACTTGATAGATATAGAATGGAAGATAAAATGATAGATTTAACAAATTACATACTAGAAGGGAAGACATATTCCTTTGATGATCTAATAAGTTCAAGTGAATGTAAAATGGAAACAGTAGTTACATTTCTAGCACTACTTGAGTTAATTAAAGAAAAGGTTATAAATGTATTCCAAACAGGCAGTTTTGGTGAAATTCTTATTAAAAGGAGAATGGATAATGAGTAGTATTGACATAAATCAGTTTGAATTTAAGCAGGTTTCAAAAAAGGAAACCTTAAAATCTATTATTGAGGCGTTATTATTTACAGCTGGAGAGCCATTACCGGCAAGAGATATAGCAAATATAATTGAATGCAGCTTAGAAGAATGCGAACTTCTACTTATGGAAATGGAAAAGGAATTTGAAGATGAAGGAAGAGGTATTAAGCTAATATCTATCCAAAATGCGTATCAATTTGTAACTAAGCCTCAATATAGTGATTACATACAAAAATTATTAAAGAAAAATATTAGACAATCTTTATCTCAAGCTTCTTTAGAAAGTTTAGCTATAATTGCATATAAGCAACCAATCACAAGAATTGATATAGATGATATAAGAGGTGTAAAGAGTGATTCAGCTCTTCAAAAGCTTCAGGAGAGAAACTTAATTAAAGAAATAGGAAGATTAGATGTTCCAGGAAGACCAATTTTATATGGAACAACTGAAGAATTCTTAAGAGCTTTTGGATTACAAGACTTAAAAGAAATGCCATCTATAGATCTTTTTGTAGCTGCAGATGAGGAAGAAGAAGAAATTAAAGAAGAATTTGAATCTATGGAGTAAAAATAGGGTTTTAAGTTCAGTCTCCTATAAAAACCCAATAAATAAGAGCATCATAAAAATTAATTTATGATGCTCTTAGTTTATTCATTTTTAGGAGTTTCACTTGAATAACAATTGGTTTTTGGTTGTTTGTTCATACTTTCTTTTATAATCTCAATAATTTGAGGAATTGTATCTACAATTCTATCATAAGTATTATTTACATCAACTGGTAAGAGTCTAATAGAATTTTCTCTTAAGACCAAAAATGCTACAGGCTTCACAGACACACCAGCACCTGAACCTCCTCCGAATGGAAAATCTGAGTTTGTAGCTTTATTAGTTTTTTCAGAACCAAATTCACTTCCACCAGAAGCAAAACCAAAGCTTACTTTTGATATAGGTATTATGAAGCTACCATCATTAGTTTGAACTGTATCACCTATTACTGTATTAACATCTATCATTTGAATTAGATTTTCCATGGTACATCTCATTAAGTTTTCAATTGGATGACTATTGTCCATATGCTTCCCTTAAAGGGGACACCTCCTTTTTAATACTTTTCAAAATTTTAAAACCAATAATAGTTATTTTAACTAAATTTACATAAATTATTCCTTTAAATGAAAAATATAAATAAAAACTATTATTAAATTTAGGTGTGATTTTAATTTTGTAATTTGTAACTTTTAAAAATCTAATTAATTGACCATGAATCACATATGCTATTGGAGTAATTAATCCATTTAAAATTGCAGTTGGATAAGCATCAGATAAATCATAATCTATTTGGAGTCTATATTTTAATATAGGTTTAAAGGTCGATTTTTTTAACGAGTTAACTATATTTAAATAATCTAATTTATATTTTCTTGAGTCTTTCTTCTTTTCTTTTGTTTTTGGTTTTGCTTTCTCTTTTTTTATTAATGAAAAGATATCCTTATCTAAAATTAATTTTTTATATAAAAAGACTTTAATCTTAAACTCATCAATTTCAACTCTAAATTTTATTGGAATAGGAAATAATATTATTATTAGAAATAAAGTAAAAAGAGCATAAAACATATAATTCACCACCTAGGATTTAATAATTATTTTAACCATTTGTTCCATAATTATACATATAACACATGAATTAAAATTTGTTTTATATGCAAAATATAAATGGGGTGATTATATGAAGTATAAAATAGGTTCGTTTATGTTAATCTTTATGTTAGTTATACAGCAAGGTGTATTTGCAAAAGTAAAACCAGCTGCAAAAGAAAAAGTAATGAGAATTGATGCAAGAGCAGCAGTAGCTATTGATGGTAAAAGTGGGGCTGTATTATATGAAAAAAATGCTCATAGTATCGTGCCCATGGCTAGTACAACTAAAATCATAACTTCACTAGTAGCAATAAATAGGGGAAAGCTTGATGAAAAGGTAGTGATAAGTAAAAGTGCTGCTAATATTAAAGGCTCAACTGTTGGATATAGAGCAGGAGAACAAATTTCGCTTAGAGAATTACTTTATGGGCTTATGTATAGATCAGGAAATGATGCAGCAATTGCTATTGCAGAGCATATTGGAGGAACCTTAGATAACTTCTATATTTATATGAATGAATGTAGTAGAAATATTGGATTAGTTAATAGTTCATTTAATTCTCCGCATGGATTAGATACTCAAAATCATTATTCTACTGCATATGATTTAGCATTAGCAACAAGAAAGGCCATGGAAAATGAAGTTTTTAGGGAGATAGTTGGTACAAAAGAAATTAAGAAAGATAAGTTTAATTTTACCAGAGATTACGTTAATATAAATAAGATTTTATCCATCATACCTGAAGCAAATGGAGTAAAGACAGGTTATACTGGTGGAGCAGGAAAATGCCTAGTATCTTCAGTTAGATATGAAGATAGAGATATAATAATTGTGGTATTAAATTGTCCTAATAGGTGGAACGAAACTAATGAAATTTATCAATATGTAAAGGCAAATTATAGTGAATGCAAAGATTTATTTAAAGTAAGTATTCCAAATGAAAAACTAATAACATCAGGATTATTAAAATTAAATGAAGTTTCCATGGAAGTACCTAAGGACGGAATTGATTCTGAAATTTATTTTATAAAGCCAAAGAAAAATATCTTAAAAGGTGACTACATTGGCTTTGTTAGGATAAAGAGTAAAAAGGATGGTAAGGAGATTTATAGAAAAAACCTATATTCAAATAGAAACTTTAAAAAAGAGAGTTTTAACGATTTAATTAGTTAAATATTAAAACAAAAACCCTATAGGGTTTTAAGTTCAACTAATAACTTATTCATGATTGAAAATGTCCAGAGGCCGACATTTTAAAATAGGAATAAGTTAAGTTTCCTATAAAAAACCCTATAAAACCTGTCTTCATAGGAAAAAAGTTTCAAAAAATTATTTCAATAAGTATAAAAATTTTGATTTTTGTTGTAGAATGGTAGTATGTTAAGTTTGCTGAATGCATTTAAATATAAGATTTTAAATGTACTCACTAGATTTCAATAATTTTTAAACTATAAGACAGGGGGTAATTTATTTTGAAAGAAGTAAATATTGATTGGCAGAACTTGGGGTTCGCTTACATGAAAACAGACTTCCGTTATATTTCTACTTGGAAAAACGGAAAATGGGATGAAGGAAGCTTAGTAGAAGACAATATGTTAAAAATTAGTGAGGCTTCTACTGCACTACATTACGGACAACAATGCTTTGAGGGGCTAAAAGCATACAAAACTAAAGAAGGAAAAATACAACTTTTTAGAGCAGATGAAAATGCAAAAAGAATGAACAGAAGTTGTAGAAGATTACTTATGCCTGAAGTACCAGTAGAAAAGTTTATTGATGCTGTAAAGCAAGTTGTAAAGGCAAATGAGGCTTATGTTCCACCTTATGGCACAGGAGCAACTTTATATATAAGACCTTTTGTTATTGGTGTAGGAGATAATGTAGGTGTTAAACCAGCTCCAGAATACTTATTCTGTATTTTCTGTTTACCAGTTGGTCCATATTTCAAAGGAGGAATGACTCCAGTTAACTTTATGATTGCAGATTATGATAGAGCAGCTCCTTATGGAACTGGAGGAGAAAAGGTTGGAGGAAATTACGCTTCAAGTTTAATGCCTCATGAGATTGCTGCAAAGAAAGGATATGCAGATTGTGTATATTTAGATCCTGCAACTCATACAAAAATAGAAGAGGTTGGTTCAGCTAACTTCTTTGGTATTACTAAGGATAATAAATTTGTAACTCCTATATCACCTTCAATACTTCCAAGTATAACTAAGTATTCATTATTACATGTAGCAAAAGAATATTTAGGTTTAGAAACAGAGGAAAGAGATGTTTTTGTTGAAAATCTAGATGAGTTTAAGGAAGCTGGCGCATGTGGTACAGCAGCAGTTATAACTCCAATCGGTGGTATAGAGTATAAAGATAAACTTCATGTATTCTATAGCGAAACTGAAGTAGGTCCAATAACTAAGAAATTATATGATACACTATATGGAATTCAAATAGGTGATGTTAAAGCGCCAGAAGGTTGGATTTTTGAAGTGTAGTATTTTATAGAGTTAAGAGAGATGATTTCTATTATTTAATAGAAATCATCTTTTTTTATTATATCAAAGATATGTATTAATGAATTTTTCCGAGTTCAAAGTAAATACTATAATTATTAAATTATAAAGGTGTGTTATATATGAAAAAGAGAATTTCGATAATGGCTATATTACTACTATCCTTGTTTTTAGTAGGCTGCGGAATTGTAAAGATGAGTTCATTTACTAATATAAATAAAGATGGTTCCGGAGATTTTAAGTTTCAAGTATTATATGATAATGTTGTAGCTAGACTTGTTGGTAGAGATTTTATCAATGCAGATGAGATGAAAAAACTTGGTTTTGAAACATCTAAGTATGTAAAAGATAATAATAATGTTGAGGAAGTTAGCATTAAGTTTAATAATTTAAATGATGTAAATAAGTTACTAGCAGATAAAAGATATGCTACTATAAGCGTTAATGAAGCAAAAGGAGTTACAGAAAATCAAGTTACAATAAATCTTAGTGTTAATAGCTCGCTTGTAGATGATGCAATAAATCAAACTGGCGGAACCAGTGCATATGATGCAACTTTAATTAATTATGTTAAAAACGTAGAAATTACTAATCAAATAACTGTTCCTGGAAGAATAGTAAGTAGTAATGCTACAGATAAATCAGGAGATAATACAGCTATATGGAAGTATAAATTAGGACAAATAGATCAAAACACAAAAATAACTCTTACATACACTACCGATGGAATAGTTAAGAAAAATTATATTTTACCAATAACTATAGGAGTAATTCTTGCAATTTCAATAATTGCTGCCCTAATTTATAAGAGAAAAATTGCGAAATAAGGGTGACTTTAAGATTAGATTTTTCAGAAACATTAAAAGGACATTTTTCAGTGAATCGATTTACTGAAAAATGTCCTTTTCTTTTTAAACTCACCACTTATTGAGGAATTATAATAAAAATTCTGAAAAGGTTGAATAAGAGAGCAAGATTAATCAAAAATGAAAAGGAAATACATGCTATAATTTACTTAAACAGGAGGTGAGGTTGATGATACACAGCGATACAGTACGGAAAGCATTGGAATATATAGAATTAAATTTGTATAAAGAGTTAACCGTAGATGAAATTTCTAGTGAAGTTCGGTATTCAAAATATTATTTTATAAGAGTATTTCAAAAAGAAGTTGGAACATCTTTATACGAATATATTAGAAAAAGAAGACTTTCTCATGCAGCATCTTTTTTAAGAACAACTGATTTTTCAATTTTAGAAATTGCTCAAACACTTTGTTTTGAATCGCAGGAAGCATTTACAAGAGCGTTTAAAAGTGTATATCAATTACCTCCAGGCAAATATCGTTCTATCAATAAAAACTTAATTACGGGAGGATTATTTATGGATAAACAAAATCAAATTAAAAATTGGATTGTTACAGGAGGTTCTCCAGAAAAATATGTGGCATGCATTGATTCCAAAACTTTTCATATGGGATCAAAATCAGCAACACTTTATTCGGCATCTGATGATATTTATGACCAAGAATTTGGTACCATTATGCAGCAAGTTAGTGCAAAAAATTATTATGGCAAAAGAATGTGCTTTAAAGGTTTTGTAAAAACTAAAGATGTAGAAAAATGGTGTGGATTGTGGTTTCGAATAGATGGAAAGCACGGAGAACTATTGAAATTTGATAATATGCAAAGTAGAGCAATTTCTGGGTCTACAGAGTGGAATCTCTATTCCTGTGTATTAGATGTACCTAATGGTGCAGAAATTCTTAATGTTGGTGTTTTATTAACTGGAAAAGGTCAAATTTGGTTAGACAATGTCAGTTTAGACGAAGTAGATGAAACTGTACCTACAACAGACTTTGTTGCAGAAGAAACCTTTCCAGAACATATATTGAATTCTGATTTTGAAGAAGCATGTGTATAATTATAGTTAAGAACTTTTTTAATTAAAGGAACAATAGTAGTTATTGCAATAGTTCTAATAGATGCTATAATTTATAAGAGAAAAATAGCAAAATAAGAGGTAAATCAAACATGCTAAAGAAAACACATTTAGCTATGGGGATTGCCACTACAATAACTTTTATTACAAAAGATAATATGCTAATAGCTCCAATAGCATTAGTAGGATCCATAGCACCAGATTGGGATGTATATCTTGGAATAAAGCATAGAACCTTAACTCATTCACTAATTGCATTAGTAGGTAGTTCTTACTTACTATTTACATTTAATGAACAACTAGGTGTGCTTTGGGGAATTAATTATTTAACACATTTATTACTAGATTCCTTAACAAAGACAGGGGTTCCATTATTATATCCATTCCACAAAAAATATCAAGGACTTAAATTATTTAAAACTGGTGGAGCAGAGGATTTATTTATATCCTTAATACTAATTTATATAATTGTATCAGCGATAAGAAAGTAAAAAAAGCTAGGAAAATTCCTAGCTTTTTTATATTAAATATTATTATCAATTTTGAATTTTAATTCATAATAATAAATAGAACTAAATAAGTACTGGAGGAAATTTTTTGAGTAGAAAATATGTTTATGGCGATGGAGGATCATATGTTGAAGGGAATACACTATACGGAAGAAATGGTGAAAATTTAGGGTATGTTAGTGATAGTGAAAAGAATTATGATGATGTATTGCGTGATCGCATAAACAATTATGATCAAAGACAAGAAGAACAAAATAACTACTTTCAAAAAGATTATACTGCGAATAGTAATGAAGTATCAGAAGATAATTCACAAAGTCAAACATATTATAATTACGGCTATGGTGAGCCATTTATTAACCCATATGATGATTCTTCTAATTCAGAAAATGCTAATTGGACAAAGCAAACTAATTCAATAGATTATGAAAATATTAAAAAAGCTAATAGTAAATATATAAGGAATGAAATCCAATCTAAAAGGTCTTTACCAAGTTATACATCAGTATCTTTAATCCTATCAATACTTACTATTTTTTTTCTATATATTTTAGAGAAAAAACTAAATATAGATATTATGCCAGATCCATCTATTAATGTGGATGTTATATTTTCATATATTTTTATTGTTGTATTTGTATTTGGTGTGTTATCGTTTATAAGATGGATTTTTACCAAGAGTAAAACAAGAAAGTCTTTTCTTTCATTGATCTTTTCAAGTTTTATTCAAGGTATAGTTTTGACAATTTTTCTGTTAGCAATATTTGTTACACTTCAAGATAACAATATCACTATTCCATATCTGAGTGGGTATTTTAGTAAATTAATGGTTACCATACTTCAATTATCAAATGGTCAAAATTCAAGTACATTAATAAAGTTGCTTAACTCCTTTACTCCCGGTTGGGTATTCTTTTTTATTGTAGGAGTTATTAAGCAACGTGGATTTTTATAGTGCATTATCTTAGCTAGGAATTCCCTAGCTTTATTTTTTTCTAGAAAAATGTCTATAGCTAAAGAAATGCTAATATAAATAAGATAAGTTATTAAATAAAGAAAGCTTCAATTTTTCGTACCAATGAAATTAAAGTTGATTTACTTTTGATGGGTAAATTAGTATGAGAGAATGGGGTGAATGAATGTTTAATAGGATAATTAAGAAATTAACTAAAATGGTTGAGAAAAAAGTTGAGGTTAATGTTTTTGTCTTGATGTCGTTATTTCTTGTAGCAGTATTAGTGGGTTCTATGATTACTAAACATAACTATAGCGTATGGGAGTTTATTCGAAATCAAAGAGGTAATATGATAATCGGAATATCAACAGGGCTTATTTCAGGATTAATACTAACTGATTATTTTAGGAAAATAGATAAGGATATCGAAATGCAAAAGCTATTAAATGAAGTTGTTATGGATTTAATCAGTATTAGATATTCTCTGTCTGATGGATTTAAAGGTTCAAATTATGAAAAACTAATGGATATAATAAAATACAATAGAAGATTTTTTTATGGAGAACTGAAGAAATATAAACTAGATCCAGAGATGAAAAAATTAATTAATATTGCAAGTGAAGTTCCGTCTGATATACATCAAGCATTATTAATGCATAGAAGTTTAAAAGAAGACTATGTTAAGAAAACAGAAATAAAGTTATTTAGCCTAGCTGGAGCTATAAGGTTTTATCCTAATTGTAAATATGAGCCTTAGGGCTCTTTTTATATTATAAATAGTTTTTGTTAAATAGGAGATAATAGTAATCAAGGTTTAATACACCTATAATAACTAATTACTGTTATGGAGGAATTTTGAATGAAAAGATTTATTTGTACTGTATGTGGTTATGTCCATGAAGGGGATACACCACCGGAAGTTTGTCCTATTTGTAAAGCCGGTTCTGACAAATTTAAAGAAATGACCGATGAATTAAACTTTGCAGATGAACATAGAATTGGTGTTGCAGAGGGTTGTGATGATGAATTGCTAGAAGGATTAAGAGCTAATTTCATGGGTGAATGCACTGAGGTCGGAATGTATTTGGCTATGTCTCGTCAAGCTGATCGTGAAGGCTATCCTGAAGTGGCTGAAGCTTATAAGAGAATTGCATGGGAAGAGGCAGAGCATGCTTCTAAATTTGCTGAACTTTTAGGTGAAGTTGTGGTGGCAGATACTAAATCTAACTTATCAGCCAGAGTTGAAGCTGAATATGGTGCTTGCGAAGGTAAAAAGAAGCTAGCCACAATAGCTAAACAAAATAATCTAGATGCCATTCATGATACAGTTCATGAAATGTGTAAAGATGAAGCAAGACATGGAAGAGCCTTTAAAGGCTTACTTGATAGATACTTCAATAAATAAAAATATTCTTAAATTTATATAAAGGAGTGTGTCTTTGTGCAAAAAATAAATTGTAGCGTTACAAGTTGTTCACATAATAAAACTGGCGTTTGTTATTCAAACAGAGTTGATATTGGAGGTGTTACTGCATCCACTGAGAGTGGTACTGTATGCGGTTCATTCTTAAATAGATATGAATATAGCGATTTAACTAATAATACTAATGCTTCAGGACCATGTGATGCTCTTACTTGCAATGTTGTAAGTTGTGATCATAATGAAAATAAACTTTGTAATTTAGACTCAATAAAAGTAGAAGGATCTGAGGCTCATATATATACTGAAACTGAGTGTTCTAGTTTTGACAGAGCGTGAATAAATATTGAATACTAAATAGTACTATGATAGACTTATTACATAAACTTTATAAAGTTTGTGTAATAAGTTTTTTGTATTCTGGAGGAACTATATGAAGGAGATTTCAGGAAGACCTAATATTTTAAAAAGATTAAATAGCGATTTGATAAAAAATACCTTAAAAGAATTAGGTTCAGCCACTAAAGCAGAATTAGCTAAAGAAACTGGTATAAGTCTCACAACGGTTGGGCTTATACTAAGCTCACTTGTAGCTGAAGGTGAAGTTCTAAATCAAGGATATGATGAGTCAAGTGGGGGAAGAAGAGCTGAGAGGTATACCATAAATGTTAATCATTCTATTGTAGCTGCTCTTTGTGTGGAAGAAAAACATATCAATTTTGCAGTAGGGAACGCCACTGGAGACATATTTGAAGAGAGCAGGGTGGAGATTAAAGAACCTAAATATACTGAAGCTGTAGAAGCACTTATTGAGTCCTTGATTTCAAGATTCGATTCAATTAAATGTATTGGGATAGGGGTACCTTCAGCTGTATATAATGGAAAGCTATTTACTGGGATGAAACTCAAGGAATGGCATAGCTTTAATGTTAAAACTCATCTTGAAGATAAGTATAATCTGCCAATTATAATGGAAAATGACCTTAATGCAATTGCTACAGGCTTTGCTCATAATAGGCTTAAAGAAGCTGAAGTCACTACTTCATATGCTTTAAATATGGTTTATATAAATTTTACAACCTCTGGGATAGGGGCAGGTATTATTACAAACGGAATGCTTGTAAGAGGTTTTTCTCATTATGCTGGGGAAGTTTCTTTTCTTCAACTTGGTAATGGTAAAACCCTTTATGAAGTAGTTAAGGGAGAACATACAGATGAGGAATATGCAGATGCCATTGCTACGGCAATTGCTAATATAAATTGCATTATAAATCCTGAGTATGTTGTTATAGGAGGAGAAGGTTTTGAGTTCAATAACCTTGAATTAATTGAAAGCAATTGTTCTCGATATATACCGGAAAATATTAGACCAGAAATTATACCTGTAGAGGATCCTCTTAAGGATTATATTGCTGGAGTAATGTATATTACAATTGAAGAAATGAATTCTGGAATCAAATTAGTTACAACAAAAAGGTTATAAAATAAAAATGAACGTATTGTTTTTTACTTAAGGGGGAATGGGAATTGTTTAAAAAATTAAAAAGTATGTTTGGCATCGAAGGATATGCTTTACTCACGATTTGTATGTTACTGATGGGTATAGGAGTCTCTGTTACAATGCCATATTTGTCATTATATTGTACAGAAGAGCTTGGAATGAGTGCAGGATCATTTGGTGTTTTTATGGCGTTTAGTTCAATAAGTGGAGTTATTGTGAATTCTCTTATTGCTAAACGTTCAGACAGTGGAATGGATCGTAAAAGAGTCATTATTTTGGCTATGATTTCATCAGCTATGGGATATACATCATTTATATTGTTTCATAATTTCTTTATACTAATCATAACTGTAACTCTATTTAATGGATTAGGGGCAGCCTCAATGCCTCAAATCTTCGCTTACGCACAGGAATCTGCCAATGAAAGCAAGTCTGATAATAAGACTTTTGCTATGTCTGCATTACGCTCTCTTTTTTCTCTTGGATTTTTAATAGGGCCATTAGTAGGGGCATTGATTTTTAATGGTATTGGCTATAAAGGACTATTTTTAGGAACAGTTTCCGTATTTATAATTATTGCAGTTATTGTATTACTGTTTCTGCAAAAGCGAAAGGTTGTTCAAAATAACATTAGTAAGGAAGAAAGTGCAGAATCTTCCTTGTTAAAAAACAGGAAGATAATGATGCCTTTTATTGCACTTACCATTTTATTTGGATTGAATGCTATTAATGGAATCAATACACCTCTCTTTATTGTAAATAGTCTTCATGGTTCTATTGAAAACGTTGGACTGGTAGCTAGTATTTCTGCAGGCTTGGAAATACCAATAATGCTTGCATTAGGAGCTATAGCAAAGAAAATATCAAACCATAAACTTATGATTTACAGCTGTTTTGTCTCATTAGCCTATTATGGTGTATTAAGTATATCTACACAACCTTGGCAGATTATCGCAGCACAGATACTTCAGGCAACAACTGTAGCTGTAGTATTTGGAAATGGATTAGGCTATTTTGCTGAATTATTGCCTCATTCACCGGGATTATCAGCAACAATGTATTCAAACGGTTCTACTATCGGAAGACTTATAGGAACTCTTGGTGGAGGTATGGTTGCACAATTTGCAGGATATCGTAATGTTAATTTGGTGTGCTTGGGAGTTGTGGTTATCTCACTAATTATCCTTTTGAGAACAGAAGTGAATGTTAAGGTGGAAACAACTGTAGGACAAGATATATAAGCTTATAAGAAATAAGAGAACTATATATTTTTGTTTAGTTAATTTAAATTTTTATAAAAGCATAAAGTACAACATTGAAATATTATAGTTTATAGACAATTTAACCCACGAAAATCAGATTTTGAGATTTTCGTGGGTTGTTTTTGTTTGTAAGGTTAAAGAAAAGTTGTACATATATCATTCTATAAGAAAATATCATGTTGAAAGTAAAAATGTTAAGAAATTTAGTATATGTGAAGGTGAACTGTAACATAAGCAAATGTTATTATTTATGTATTTCCACATATAGCTCATGTGGAGACTTGCGTGTTGCTTCAACGAAAAATAAGGAGTTTTCACTTTTAGTGAAAAAGAAATAAAAATACATTTTAGTATCTTTGTGGAAAAGAAGAGGGATATTTAGAATTTTGTAGAATATTAAAATTAAAGAATAAATAATAGTTCTAAGTTATTTTATAATTGTTAATTTTTATAAAGTAAATTATGTCTGCAATCGGAATTTTAAGAAGGTATTAAATGATTGATAACAGTTCATTATCGATGTAACTTGAAAATTTTATTTTATTTAGTTATGAAAAGTGGTGTTTTAATGATTTTAAGCCAAGAATATTTATAAGTTCTATATTAAGTGAAAATTTGAATAGCAGATCTGAAATGAAGAATTCTTCTCAAGTAAAGGTGTAGAAATTTTATTCATTTCAATAATTGTTCTAAAAAATGATTGGTAATAAAAAGTTAGGAGGAGTTACGTCATGAAATTAAAAAAGCAGTTTGAAGATTTCTACAAAGAAATCACAATCGACACAGAGGTTGAAGAACTTATAGAAAAAAGAGAAACTTTGGAGAATAATTTTAGGAATAATTTTCCATCTGAATGCGAGAAACATGATATTGAAGTAAAAAAGAGTGATATTGAAATATTTGATCAGGGAAGTTATAAGTTGCATACTACAATTAAAAATAATCATGGTGGAAGTATTGATAGAGATGTTGCAGTTATGTTTCCACTTGATATTGTTCAAAATAGCGATCCAAGAAAAATTAAAGGATATGGTAGGGATGCAATAAATTTATGGAATAGATCTGTTACTATTAAAGAACCATGTTTAAATGTATCTTATGTTGAAAATGGAACTGAATGGATGCATATAGATCTACCATTATATGCAAAGCATAATGGAAATATATATATCGCCAGAGGTAAGGAATTTGCAACTGAAGGTAATTATTCGTGGGAACTGGCAGATCCTAAAGGATTAAACGACTATCTTATGGATAGGATTAATGGTAATAATCAACTAAGAAGAATTATTCGATATATTAAGAAGTGGAAATTAGAGAAATATTATAATTCAACATTGGATCACGAAGTGCCACCAAGTATAGGACTAACTCTTCTTGCATGTGATTGCTTTACTGCAAGTACAAGTTCCGAAGGAGATGATGATTTATCATCCTTACAAAAAACAATTCAAAGCATTATTAATGAATTTTCTTTAACATATGAAAAAGGAGTACTTGTAAAAGCTGATATTTCAAGATCTTTACCTGTAACGCCATGGACAGATGTTTTTGAGAAGATGAAAGACAGTAGTGATACATATGGAGTTAAATTTTATAATAGATTAAATACGGCATTACAAAATTTAACTGATGCATGTAATGAAGAATCTGAACATGATGCAGCTGTAAGTGTTCAAAAAGTTTTTGGTGATGAATTTAAAGTGCCTGCAAAGCAAGTAAATATATCAACTTCATTAAATGCATCTAGTAAAAAGGAGCATAATTTTGGCAGAGAATCAAATTATTAAAGAGATATTATCTACATATGATGAAATAGAGATTTTATGCGAAGAAGATGATATTATATTTTTCAAACTCAAGGGTAAGGAATATGGAATTTGGTATTTAAAAGAAGAAAAAAGGACTAGTAAACCATTTATTTTAGTAAAGAATGATGGTCAATATGATTATCCGCATATAATGCAATTTGAAATTCCAATAGGTAAAGATAAGCAGAAATATCGTTTAGTATGTCTTCATGAATCAGGAGATATAATTAATTACTTAATGTCATACGAAGAAAAAATAATTGATATCATAGACAGTCTTATTCATCTATTATCTTTATCACCATTGGAAATAGAGGAAGAGTTTCAAAAAGAATTTTTATACTATTGGAATGAACAAGTAAGTTATGATATCCCTTTGAGATTATATGTTGCTCCTGATAGAGTGTTTCAAAGTATGAATGTTTACCAAAATAAAGATAAGATGTTTAGAGCCGTAACAAATGGAATTAAACTGAATGACAAAGATGCATGGAGCTTTGTACATAATATATGTGCATTCTATATTCCAATTACTGATAATAGAAGGATATTGCCACCAGCAAAAGATAAGCATTGGAAAATTGATGATATTTTGAAAATTGTTAAAGGAAGAGATGTAGCACGAATAAGCCATGAGACATATGAATCTATAAAAAAAGTAAAAGTTAAATCTAATAGAGCATTTCTTATATTTGAAATGATGGTTTTAAATAATAGAATTAACTTTTGTTGCTTGGTATATTTTAAAAGTTTAAAAACAGAAACACTTATGTGTAAATTAGCAAATGAAATTGGAAAAATTGAACTAGTGCAAACAAAACGTTGCGATTACTTATTTTTAAATGAACAAATCGGAAATGATACATCAATAGTTTATAAAAAGGTTGCAATAGTTGGTGTTGGATCGTTGGGAAGCTACTTAGCAACAGAATTGGCGAAATTAGGAATCAGGAATTTAACCTTATATGATGAAGACACATTAGAAGAAGCAAATATAATGCGTCATAGAGCAAGGCTTTCATGGAGTAATATCAGTAAAGTGGCAGCTATGAAATATGATTTGGAATTAATGCATCCAGAAATTATTGTAAATGAAAAAAATGAATACCTCACTCAAGAAATTCTAAAAAAAGATATGCATGCTTTTGATATGATAATTTTTACGGTAGGCAGCAGCGATGTACAACTTATGGCTAATAATGATTTTAAAGAGTCTAACTATGATAAACCAGTAATTTATTCTTGGCTTGAAGCAGGAGGAACAAATAGCCACATTTTGAAAGTTGACTACTCAAAGAAAGGATGTTTTGAATGTTTATATACCAATAAAGAAGGAGATTTAGTAAATAATAGGGCAAATAAATTACCTGAAGAATTAGTAACACAAAACACTATTAGAAATGGCTGCGGAGCTACAAGAGTTGCTTATGGTACTGAAATTCTATTAAGAACGACGAGTGTTATATTAGATACGGTTAAGAGAATCTTTAGAGGTGAATTTGAAGATAATTGTTTAATAGATGTAGAACCTACTTGTGTAATCAATCAAGGAAATACTTTTAAAGAAGGGAAGTGTCAATGTTGTGGCGATAGAGATAGCTAATAGATGTATAAAAATGAAACTTCCTAACGGAAAAGTAGTAGATATATTACCAGAAGTATTTCAGGAAATAAGCAAATGGACTCAAAATGATGATTATGCACCTGAAGGTGGAGGTTTTATATTAGGATACAAGCATGAAATGACTGGGAATATTTCCTTGGAGTATGTAACATATCCTCACCCATTAGATATTTGTAGCAGAGTTCATTTTAAAATAAGAGATCCTATCCATAAGCTATTGCTATTTAAGGCACGAGTCAGAAAAAGCTTTTATATGGGAGTGTGGCATACTCACCCACAAACTATTCCTGATCCATCGATAGTAGATTGGGATGATTGGAATGACACATTGATAAAAGATAGAACTGCTAGTAAATATATATTTTTCCTTATAGCTGGTACAAAATGCATTAGAGTATGGGTTGGTGATTTTGAGACAAAACACATAGTCGAAATATTTGAATGTGAAAAAGATGGTAATTTATATAAAAAAATCTAAGTACAAACTAAAAAGGGAATTCATTATAGGTTCTTTTGTAAATAGTGGAAAGTTAATACTTAGTATAAAAATATTATTTATGATTTTATATAGAATTTATGGCTTCGGAAGGAAATGGGCATATCCATACAGTTAATACATCAGATTCTTGTTGGATAGATATAATGTCACGGGGAAAATTTGAGAGAGTGTAAATCCTTAGAAAGTCGATATTCTTTTTTATTATAATTGGGATAACAGAAATTAGGGTATGGAGTGGTGATATTAATGCAAAATAAATGAAAGAAGTAAAGCTGACTTTATAAAATTATATTAGGAGAAAAGAATATGAAATATAGATGGTTACACTTATCAGATTTACACTCATATTGTAATGGGATAAAAACGAAGATAATGAGAGATGCTCTTATTAATGAAGTAGAAGAATTAAATAATGAAGAAAAGTTTGACTTTATTATTATAACTGGAGATATAAGTGATAAAGATTATGGATATGATTTAGCAGAAGAATTTATATTAAATCTAATTTATAGACTTGATATAGCTAAAGAAAAAGTATTTATAGTACCTGGTAACCATGATTTAAGTAGAAGTGTTCCAGATAATAGGGAAGAGATTGTAAAAGAATTATGGGAAAGTGGTATATTAGATGAAGAAAGTGAGAGTAATAATATAAATTTATTGATAGATGCTCAAAATAATTTTTTTAAGACATACAAAAATATTTTAGGTAGAGATTATCCAAAAGAAAATTTACATTTTGTTGAGAAAGTAATTAAAGGAGTAAATATTATTCACTTAAATACGTCATGGATGTGCTATGATTCAAACGTAGAGGATGGTAGAATTCATGTTGGTCTAAATAGTGTATATAAGTGCTTAGAAACAATAAATAATGAAGATCTTAATATTGTAATAGGACATCATAGATTAGACGATTTAAATCCACAAGAAAGAAATAACCTTAAATCTATATTTAGAGATAATAGGATTGATATGTATTTAGGAGGGCATTGCCATCAAGCTATTATAGAGCATGATAGAATTGCGGATATGGAATTATGCTTTTGTAAACAAGCAAGAGCAGAGTTTGATGATTATCCGGCAGGTTTTATTTTAGGTAACATTGATGTTGATAATAATCAAAGTTATTATATGTTTTATAATTGGAGCACATCATTTGCAAAATGGATGTATGATTATTCAGTAGAGGCAGCCAAGCATGGTAAATATTATTTAAGAGGAGAGAAGTATAATAAGGAAAAATCAAAAAAGATAGATACAATTATTGATTTTAAGTTGATGGGTATCCCTTTAGATTATGAAGAAATAAAAAGGAGATATAATCTTAAAAATACATCTAATTATAAATTTGGACATAAAAATATTTATCCGAAATCAGACAATGATTGGAATAAATATTTAAAAGATTTAGTGATTTTTTATGATTCTATAATAGCTGAAATAACAAATGATAATGTTCATATATTTCCTATAGCACACATACCATTACTAATTTCATTAGGCTATTTAATGCAAAACGATTCACCCAATATAAAGATATATCAATATAGTGAAAATGAAGGGAATTGGGTATTTGATGAAAAAGATGATAATATATCAGTAAAAGAGAATTTCATTAATAGTAATAATGATACTCTGGCGGTAGCATTAGAAGTAAGCTCAGAAGTAAAACAGGAAGATATTACTCAAGTTATAAAGAAAAAATATGATTTATTATCATATAAAATTAATAATCCGAGGTTAGGATACTTGAATTACAGAAATGATGTATTAAGGATAAAAAATATTATTAAAAATAAATTAGATAGTATATATAACAAATATGAAGAGATTCATTTATTTGTTGCGGCACCTGCAGGAATGTGCATAGAGATTGGAAGAATAATAAGGGAGAGTATGTATCCTGATACATATACTTATAATTATAATAGAGATGATAAAATACATTATACACAGGTTTGTAATTTAAAAAAGTTACGAAATAACTAATAGAAAAATTTATGAAATGAATCAATATTTGATAAGGGGAATAATAGATATAAAATTCAAGATAAGGAAGATACTTATAAATACAAATTTTAGGGGCTGAGGGTATATAGTTTTGAAATCAGCTCTTTCGTATCTTCCTCATTATATAACAAAAGCAATCTCTATTGGATTACTTTTTAGTTTAGGCATTCAAAAATGAACGCCTATTTTTTATGAAGAAAATTAGAAAGAATTTGATTTAGGTACAAAAGAAAATTAAGGAACGTTCACTACCATTAAAAGACAATACAATTTTACTTACTTTGCCTAATTGCTATCTACCTAAATGAATGGATTTTATCAAGGGTGCGCAGCACAAAGCTTGTTCTTGATAAAATTGAGTTATTTAGGTATTTTTATGTGTCAGAATAGAAAAGTCATAAGTAAATTTATTGTTTTAAATATAAAAAGAAGATAGGTAAAAAGTATGGAGTTAAAATATGTAGTCACAAACATGGATAAGACATTTGGAAATTTGGAATATGTTGGAGGAGGTAAGATTGAATAAAGAAGGCTAAATGGACGTAATACAATTTTATCATGTAGCTACAATTTATAATCAGATATTTAGAGAGCAGATGATATTGTTGTGATTCTTCCAGTTGAAGCATGCGAAAAGCATTTTGAAGTTGAAATAAGGATAAAACTAATTAATCCAACAATTACTGCAGAAGGCTATAAAATTGGTAAGCGTAGGTTTACAAATTATATTCTTCATGCAGATGACATGATAGAAGCATAAGGAAAGGAAGGTAGAATTAAATGAGATTAGCTAATGAAATTATTATTGATAAGGAAGCTACATTTGGAAATTTAAGTTTTCTGCTTTAAGACGTGAGGTTCATTTACAAAATGAAGATGGTATTTTATCAGATGAAATAAAGGAGCGTACTTATGATTTAAAATTAAGAGGGCAAGGAAGAATGATTCAAGTTAGCATTCTAGCAACGGTACCTTTAAAGGAGTTTGATTATAACGCAGAAGTTGAAATTATTAAACCTATTGCGATACAGTTGTTAATGCCACTTTTCAAGGAGCAGATGTGGACTGGTATATAAAGGCAGATGATTTTGTGTTGAAGAATAAACATAGTCTTACTAATAGAAATAATAAACCAGTAGATTCAAGTCAGAAAGATAAATAGAAAGATTATTCCATATTTGATATAATATTTGTTAAGAAAGAGAGGTATCATTATGGCAGATAAACGAAAGAGTTTTGAAGAATTTTATTATATAACAAAGAAAGATGTTTTAGATATAGAGTTAGTAACTGAATATGTTGATTTACACAAAGGTAGCATAGGTAAATATAATGGAGAAATGTTTTGTCCGGAATGTCGTAAGGCAGAATTATATTTTGTGCATAAAACATCTAGAAATCGTGCACATTTAAGAAAATGTCCAACAGCAAATCATGAAGAAAATTGTTCCTACAATTATGTATATGCGTCAAGAAAACTTGTTAAATCACATATCATTTCTCTTAGTTATGATAGAATTCAAGATAAACTAAATTCCATAATAAATATGCTATGCAGACCAGTCAAAGATGCAGGGGAGAATAGTGGCGGCGAATCTTCAAAAGGTATAACCAATAATCCAATGGTGATAAATGAAAAAAAGGAAAGAGAAGACATAATTAAATCGATTAGAAGGAAACGCCTAAATGCTTGGATTGATGAAACTGATTGTGGAGAGTATTATGTTTTCTATGGAAAGGTTAAATTGAAGGTAGCTGAAAAGGAAAAGAAAACGCATGAATATGGCGGAGAGTCTAAAAAATATAATATATTGGAAATATATAATCCTAATAATAAAGTAGATGGTGGATGGAAGTTTAGGACAAGCTTATATAGGGGACAAATTAAAGATAATATAAAGGAAGATGCTATATATTACATTGCAATTATAGGACGAGTTGGCGAGAAATCTTGGCAAATTGAACTAGATAATATACATGGTGTTAAATATCGTGAATGCGATTAAAATCTCTTGTATTTATTAAGACAGTAATAATATAATAATTGGTAAAAAGTTTAAAAAAGCTATCCTATTAAAAGCTGTAAATTTTTATAAGTATACTGCTTTTGGATTCTGGAGTAAAAAGAATGAAATTTTATGAATATAAAGGAAAAAAATTAGAGCCAGCGATAAATCGTTGGTTTTAAATTTTGCAACTACTTCATTAACAACAATTTTAGTATGGTGTTTTTGTTACTTAATGTAAAACAAATATTGCATATAAATTGGAAAAGTGTAAGTTACTTCTGAATTTATGAAAAAGATTATGAACAGTATAAGAAAAACAATATTCCTATAGAAGATGCAGAAGTAAAGAATCGTTTTGAAATAATACTTAAAAATGAAAGAGCTTACTATGCACTTAAAAATTTGATGTTTTATACAATCCGGAAGGCACAGCTTTCAAAATTATTAATCATTATGTCCGTTTTGAGGACAAGGAGGATGAAAAACCACGTAGTGATTGAACATTAAGTGATGAATGGACTTGGTTTACTGGAGAAAATCGAGAATACATGAAGCTTACTACAAAGCCAGAGTTATAATCATTGAATAGATCATGAAGCGAGTAATGTATAGATATTAGAAGGTTTATTACTTAATAAAAACAAAGGGAACCCAAAAGGGTTCCTTTAAAAATTTATATAAGCTTTTGATTAAACACACCATCCAAATTAACTTTTCTCACTCTGTTTTTGATTTCTTCAACATTAGTGCTATATAAATTTAATGATTTCATTCTGTTAAAATAATCAGAACCAGCGAAGGTATATCTTGTTTTTCTGCCTTCACGAGTTTTAGATCTTTCATTAGCATAGGATATTAAATCCCCAACACATAGTGAAGAGGGGAGAGTTAATAGTGGAATACCTAAAGCTAACCTAACAGCGTTGTGTCCAGCAAGTGCTCCAGTACACATAGCTTCAGTATGTCCTACAAATAAACCAGATTTTTCACCTGCACAGAATAAATTATCAACGCCTATAACTCTCATATTATTATCTCTAGGTGCAACTGAAAGATATCTTATAGAATTTCCTATAGAACCAGCTAGAGGATCAACATATCTTGCTTTCTCAAGTCCAGGTATTTTTCTTAGTTTTTCTAGTGGGTAATAGGTTGTCATTAATTTTGCATGTCCTGTATCTAATAAAACAATATTTTCAGCAAATTCTTTTAAAGCATATTGCTGACATACCTTAGCTTCAAGCTTTCCATAGTTAACATCTTCAGGGGGAACCTTTAATACAGCAACTCCTTCTTTTTCTAAAACCTCTTTTAAATCTTCTGAAAGACTATCTTTTGCAACTTCACAAGAACCAGAGAAAGCACCTAATTTATCATCATTTCTTTCTCCAGAAAAATCTTTAACTCCAGCTCTTTCACTTATAGATATTCTAGGGCCATAAGAAGGACATCTAAGTATGCACATAGCACAGCCATTTCCGAAGCGCTGACAATTCCCCATAGGACCAGTTGAGCCTGTGGTTTCTATAATTACATCTCCTTCAATATATTCTCCGCTAGAAAGATGTATACCTTTTATGGTCTTATCAGTTTGGTCTATATCTGTAACACGTGTAATTAGGTGTAAATTAATTCCCATGTCTAAGAGCAATTTTTTTACATCAGGTTCAATTGAAGTAACATCATATAATGAGGCATGTTCATGTCCAGGAAACTTTATATTCTTATGTTTAGAGTTATTATCACATATTTCCATAAGTTCACTTGAGCCAAGTTCAATTAATTCCTCAGCAGCAGTAAAACGTCCATTATTACGCATGATTCCGCCGATATTACCTAAACCTAAAAGTAAATCTGTCTTTTCAAAAACGTGTACCTCTGCACCAGCTTTTCTAGCTGATATTGCAGAAGAAACTCCAGCCCATCCTCCACCTACAACTAATACCTTCATATAAATCTTCTCCCTTCAAAAATATCTCTTGGATCTGCTTGAACTTTACATAGTCTTTTTACTCTGTGACCAGCAAATCTTGCAGTGCAACTTCCACATACTCCTTCTCCGCAACACATTTTAGAATTATTACAACAGGATAATTTAACACTTTTCTCACCGATAGTATCTAAATATTGCATTACTTTAAAGGTTAATATATCTGCACCTCCGCAATGTATTAATTTGATATTATTATTTTCAATGGAATCTTTTATATAGGCTTTACATTTATCAGAAAGCTTTCCAGCATCAAGTAAAGACATTTCGCTATAAGATAATCCAAGATTAGATAATATATCATTAACATATACATCATCAAAAGGAGCTTTATCAATAAGAATATCAAGCTCATTTCCTTGATTTTTAAGAGCTTTTATTACTGGTATCATAGGAGCCATTCCAATACCTCTGGCTAGAACTAAACATTTAGAATTTGTAGTGTTCTTTATATTTTTTAGCCCAAAGACTCCATTCCAATAGGGACCCCTTATTACAAGATTCTCAACTGATTTTGTATTTATAAGATGTTTTGTTTTGATACCTCTTATCTCAATTAATATACTTGCTGTGTTAGCATCAGTATCACATTCCATTATAGAAATTGGTATATCAAAATAAAAATTATCATCAGTTCTTAGAAAAATAAAACTACCTGGTGTTGTTAAATCAAGTGCAAGATCTTCAGGTAATTTAAATTTAATAAGTAATAGATCCTTTTGAAGTAATATCCAGTCTTCTATTTTACATGAGTAAGTTTTTCTTCCTTCCTTTGGTTTAGAGCCATTAGCTATCCATCCTTGATAAATACAAACTCCTTTCCAGTTTAGACAGTCACAAAAGCATTCTCCATGTAATTGGGAACATAATAAGCATTCATTTGCTTCCGCTAGATGGCAAGGACAAAATTTACTCCCACTATCTATACAATCAATTTTTTCACCTTTCATTATTCCTCCAAAAGAGATTATTCTATTATTAAAGTATTTAGATTTATTTCAATTGTTACAAATAAATATAATGTTTTTCATAGAACTTATTGTAGGTTAGGAAAATAGTGCTATAATATAGGTAGACCGAAGTATACATATGCGCTATTAATTAGATCTAGGAGGAGAAACTATGGGAAAACGTATCGATAACTATAATAAATATAAAACACAAATCAGCAACATATTTGTTGAGAACTTAAAACAATTGGATCTTGATGCATTATTTGATCAAGTACAAGGAAGCTTAGATAATAGAGACCCAAAGCATGAATATGGAGTTCTATGGGATAATAGACCTTTCCTAAGAATTAATTTAGAAGAATACAAAGATATTGATTTATACATACCACATGCAGAAACAATTGCAATACTTAAAGACGCTGATAAGGAAACTCTAGATAATACAGTTTTCTTTAGATATAAAGACAGTATGTCAGGAACACATTATTATAACAATACTTTTGATGTAATATATAATAAAGCTAAGAAAGAACTTATTTATGATGGCCCAAGAGGATATTTAAAAGTTCAGTTAGATGAAACTACATCAATTGAAAAAGGTTGCTACGATAAAGAGTACATACTATTTATTCTAAGTACAATTTCTGACTATTATAACGTATAAGAAAATAATTGAATTATATAGGATGGTTTAAGGTTAATTCCTTAAGCTATCCTTTTTTCTTTTGGATGATACAGACTAGGCAGTATGATACAATATAAGAAAAAAGTTACAGTTGGTACTTTTACGGAGGATTTTAATGAGGTTTATAGTGGGTTATAAAACAGAAAAAATTCTTGACACATTAATAAATAATATTTCAAAAATAGGTGAAGTGCAATCGATAGGAATTAGTGGTAGTAAAACATCTCTTCCAAAGGTTGGAGAAGGGGATATTGATATTTTTATATATTGTGATATGATACCTAATCTTGAAAAGAGGCAATCAATAATAAATCATTTAGGTAACATGATACAGGAATACAAATTGAATACATTTGAAGGAGGTCACTGGGGAGTAGGAGATTTTATACTAATAAATGGCATTGAAACATGGTTAATGTATTTTACTGAAACTGAAACCTTAACTGATGTAGAGTCGATACTTAAAGGTGAACAACCTGATAAATTAGATAATTACTATTATCCAATAGGGAGATGTGCTATGCTTGGCAATATTCAGGTTCTAGTTGATAAAAATAATTTTCTATATAATTTGAAGAAGAGGCTATCTAAGTACCCTGAGGAATTAGCTAAAACACTTGTACAGTATCATCTGACAGAACTTGAAGATACAGAGGACTTGGAACGAGCTGTAGTAAGAAAAGATGTATTGTTTTATCACTTTGCAATTGATATTTCAATTGATCATTTCCTTGAAGCATTATTTGCTATTAATAAAACATATTTTCCAAGTCGAAAGAGAACACTTGATTATATTGAAACCTTTGGTATTAAACCAAAAGAATGTAAAGAAAATATATTAGAAGTTATTAGATTGGGTAGTTTTCCAGAAGGAATTAATGAATCTTTTATAATATGGAGCAATATGGTTAATGAATTAATGGAATTGGGTAACAACGTATTAAAACAGCATTAATATATTATTATTAGTGCTGTTTTTGCATTTCAAAATATGTGATTTTTATTTAATCATGTTAATCATAATATCTAAAGTGCTCTTAGTTTTATTAAGATTATCAATATAGTCAGCTATATGTTTTTTATAATATTCAATACCTGCATCGGTAATTGAATATATCTTCTTGCTTCTTTTATTTAAAAACTCATCCCCAAGCCAAGTAGAATTAACATAGCCCATCTCTTCTAAATAAAATAGTGTATCATATACCGTTGATGAAGAGACAGGGAAAGGCATTGAAGAACTCTCAAATCTGCTTTTAAACTCTTCTAAAACCTTATTTCCGTATATAGAATTACCTTTATATAGCTCTCCTAGTATATAAAATATATAAAGTTGCTTAGTATTAACAACGTTTCTAGGTGCAACTAATCTATTTCTACTCATAATATCACCTCTTGCACTTATTATACACTAAAATGATATCCTCGTAAATGAGTATTATGTTCTAAAAAAACTTAAATTTGAGATTAATTAACAATAATCAATAGGACGGAATAGAATGTAATATACAGAAGAGAAGGAGTGATAAACATGTCAAGAAGGAGAAATTGCTGTTGTAATAGTTACTACGGAGGTTATCCAGGGTGCGGATTTAGAGGATATCCTGGAGGATTTGGAGGCTTTAATAACTGTGGCTGCTACTCAGGCGGTTGTGGTTACCCTTACAATTCACTTATAGGAAATACCTGCTTATTTAATAGTCCTTTATTAATAGCACTACTATTACTAGGCAACAACAGATTCTTTAGGTGTTAGAAAAAAATCCTTGCCCGAATTGGGCAAGGATTTAACTATAGACTATTATAAGTTTCTTTTAAAAGCAAAGCATCATTTTCTAAAAGAGGACTTTCACAAATAATACAACCTTTTATATTAAAATCTATGAAGGCTTTAAGACAAGCCTTATAGTTAAAGTCACTTTCTTCAAATGGTAGATGATTTCTTTCACCTTTTGCAGTGTAGTTTATTCCGGATAAATGAATATGCATATCTTTTAGTGCAGCATCTCCTAGATTAGTTCCAACATAATCTAATATTTTGGCAAAGTCAGAATAATCCTTTAAAGCTCCATTTCCCCTTGCATGTACATGAGAAAAATCTATACATATATTACAACTTGGAATTTCCTTAGCAATATTAACTAATTCATATATGTCACCAAATTGTGTAGCTTTTCCAGTAGTTTCAAGTCTATATGTAACATTTCCTTTAGGGAGTGTACTTAACTGGGCTTTAATATTATTTAATGTATCATCTCTAGATGAATCTAAATAAAATCCAGCATGGAATACTAAACTTCTTCCTCCAACAGATTCTAAAGCATCAGCTCCCTTTAAAATTCTTTCCTTTGATTTTTCAATTTTTTCATCTTCATTAGCATTTAAGTTGATGAAGTATGAACCATGTGCAGATAAATACATACCTGTATCTTCTTTAACCTTAATAATAGAATCTTTGTTTTTTGAAGTAACATTAACAGAACGTACAAATGGTAGCTCCATGGCATCTAGTCCTATATTATGTAAATACTCTAATCCAGTACTATAATTAAATTTTTCACCTTTGCCCAGTGGAATTCCTGAGATTCCAAACAATAGTTTTTCCATGATTATCACCCTTTATTTTTTATTATTGGTTAGTAGTATAACAAAAATATAAGATTTCAGCAATCTCCTATAATTTCCCAGGAAATTCCAATTTGATTTTTTTATGTTAAGTCTTTATAATTATTAAGAATACTGCAGGATAGGTGATTTTATAATGGAAAGATTACAAAAATATTTGGCAAATTGCGGAGTAGCTTCACGTAGAAAATGTGAAGAGTTAATTTTAGCTGGAAATGTTAAAGTTAATGGAGAAATCATAAGAGAATTAGGCACTAAAATTGATATAGAAAAAGATATAGTAGAATATAACGGGAAAGTTGTAAAGGCTGAGGAGATTAAGAGATATATCATGCTTAATAAGCCAGTTGGAATAATATCTTCTGTTAGTGATGAAAAAGGTAGGAAAACTATAATAGATATTATAAATGCTAAGGAGAGAATATATCCAATTGGAAGACTTGATTATGATTCTTCTGGGCTTTTATTACTTACAAATGATGGTGAAATTTATAATAAAATAATACATCCGAGAAGAGAAATTCATAAAACCTATATTGTTAAGGTTAGAGGAGTTTTTACAGATAAAGAAATGGAAACTTTCCAAAATGGAGTTGATATAGGAGGATATATCACAGCTAAATCAAGTATTAAAATTCTTTGGAAAGATCAAAATAACTGTAAAGTTGAAATTAAAATACACGAAGGTAAAAATAGGCAAATAAGAAAAATGTGCGCAGCTTTAAATCATGAAGTAGTATCACTTAAGAGGGTTGCTATTGGAGAAATTAATATAGGTGATTTAGAGGTAGGTAGCTTTAGAGAACTTACAGACTCTGAGCTTAACTATATTAAATCTCTGTGAGGGTAATTAGTATGTTTAAATTAGTAAAGGATATTAGTTCCTTATCCCATGATATTATTGATAAATATATTGAAAACAAAAACTTAGCAATAGATTGTACACTAGGAAATGGATACGATTCTGATTTCTTATCTGAAAGCTTTAATAAGGTAATAGCTTTTGATATTCAAGAAATGGCGATTACTAATTATAAGAATAAAAATAAAGATAATGTTTACCTTATACAAGATTCTCATGATAAACTTAATGAATATGCTAAGGAAAGTGCAGATTGTATAATATATAATTTGGGATTTTTACCCGGTGGAAATAAAGAGATTACAACAATGAAAGACAGTACAATGAACTCCATAATTCAGGCACTGGATTTAATTAATGCTGGGGGAATTATTTTAATTGCTATCTATTCAGGACATAATGAAGGTGCAAAAGAAAAAACTTGCATTTTAGAATTTGCTGAAAACTTACCTAAGAATAAATATGGGGTAATGAAATTTGAGTATGTCAATCGTAATAATAATCCTCCGATGCTATTATGCATAGAAAAAAAGTAATTTCATAATTAAGGTTGATGTAATTAATTATTGATGTTAAAATGAATTTATATTATAAATAAATTGCAAAAAGAATAGGAGTAAGGGTAAATGGATTATTTCCAAGAAAAGCTAGAAGCAAATCAAGATTTAATGAGAATCATTCAATTAAAATTTCCAAGATTAAGTAAAGGGCAAAAGCTTATTGCAGAATACATATTAAAGAATTATGATAAGGCAGCCTTTATGACTGCAGCTAAGTTAGGGATTTCAGTAGGTGTTTCGGAATCCACTGTAGTTAGATTTGCAAATGAGCTTGGATTTAGTGGTTACCCTAAGCTTCAAAAGGAATTACAAGAACTTATAAAGAATAAGTTAACAACTGTGCAAAGATTAGAACTTACAAATGATTATATTTCAGAAGAAAATGCTTTAAAAGGAGTTTTAAAAGCAGATATAGAAAATATAAGAGCAACACTTGAAAAAATAAATCACAAAACCTTTGAAGATGTAGTTCAGTCAATATTCGATGCAAAGAGAATATATATTATAGGATTAAGAAGTTCAACAGCTTTAGCTGAGTTTTTAGGATTTTATTTAAATATAATTCTTGATAATGTAAACATTGTAGCTTATGGTATTTCAGATATATTCGAGCAAATGATTAATATCAGAGAAGGGGATTTAGTAATAGGTATAGGGTTCCCAAGATATGCAGCAAAAACAATTGATGCTTTATCATTCGCACAAAGTAGAAATGCAAAGGTAGTTGCGATAACTGATTCGCTATTATCACCTTTAGCAACACAAGCAGACTATAGCTTAATTGTTCAAAGTAACATGGCGAGTTTTGTTGATTCACTTGTGGCACCGCTATCAGTTATTAATGCATTAATTATAGCTGTAGGTATGAGAGAAAAAGAAACTATAGCAAATACATTTAATAATCTTGAAAGTATTTGGAAAGAATATAATGTTTATTCATATAACAGGGGTAATGTGTTAGATGAATAATTTCAAAAAAGAGGCATTGCCTCTTTTTTCTATTAAATAAGATGTTATAATATCCTTAAGAAAGTTTAGAGGTGATATTTTGAAAAAAGTTATTGTGATAGGCGGAGGTCCAGCTGGAATGATGGCAGCAATTACTTCAGCTAAGAATGGTAATGAAGTAATTTTAATAGAAGGAAACGATAGACTTGGGAAAAAGTTATTTATAACTGGAAAGGGAAGATGCAATGTAACAAATGCAAAGGATATATCAGAATTCTTTGAGTATATTCCAGGTAACCCTTATTTCCTATATAGTGCTCTTTATACATACACAAATCAAGATGTTATGAATTTTTTTGAAGGAAAGAATATAAAATTAAAAGTAGAAAGAGGAGATAGAGTATTTCCTTTATCAGATAAAAGTTCAGATATAATAAAAGGTCTTGAAAATGAATTAAACGATTTAGGAGTAAAAATATATCTTAAATCTAAAGTGAGCGATATTATCATTGAAAATGATGAAGTTAAAGCAGTGATTTTAGAAAACAATCAAAAAATAACTGGAGATCATTTTATTATAGCAACTGGAGGAAAATCCTATCCACTTACAGGATCTAGAGGTGAAGGGTATAAATTTGCACAAAAGTTAGGACATAAAATCGTTGCATTAAAACCTTCTCTTGTACCTATTGAACTAAAGGAAGATTGGGTAAAAGAGCTTATGGGATTAAGTCTTAAAAATGTTCAAGTTAAATTAATTAATTCCAAAGATAAAAAAGTTCAATATAAAGAACAAGGAGAAATGCTATTTACTCATTTTGGCATATCTGGTCCATTAATATTAAGTGCTTCTAGGTATGTAAAAGATAATATACCTATGGAGATATCAATAAACTTAAAACCAGCTTTAGATAATCAAGAACTAGACAAAAGAATTCAAAAAGATTTCCAAAAGTTTTTAAATAAGGACTTTAAGAACTCTTTAGATGAATTACTGCCTAAAAAACTTATTCCTATAATAATAAAATTATCAGGAATTGATGAAAATAAGAAGGTAAACTCAATTACCAAAGAAGAAAGAAAAAAGCTTGTGGAGTTAATTCAAAACTTAACCTTTACAGTAAAGGGTCTAAGACCTATTGAAGAAGCAATTGTAACTGCTGGTGGGATAGATACAAAGGAAATAGATCCATCTACAATGAAATCAAAATTAATTTCAAATATTTCATTTGCTGGTGAAGTTATGGATGTAGATGCATTTACGGGTGGATATAATGTTCAAATTGCATTATCTACTGGTTATATAGCTGGAACTTCAATTTAATAATTTATTTTTACTTCCAATATGATATAATAGAAATTGGTAATGTTTTAAAAAAGAAAGGAAGTTTTGACTTGAGAATTTCAGTAGCAATAGATGGACCAGCTGGTGCAGGAAAAAGTACCATTGCAAAAATAATAGCAAAAAAGCTTAATTTAATGTACATAAATACTGGTGCTATGTATAGAGCAGTGACACTTGAAGCCATAAAAAGTGATATTTCTTTTAATGATATAGATAAACTTTCCTCATTAATTGACAAGATGGAGATGCATTTTGAAAGGGATAATTTAATCTTAAATGGAATAGATATTCAAGAGGAGTTATCTACACTACAAGTAAGTAGTAATGTTTCTAACTATGCTCAAGTACCTGAAGTTAGAGAGAAACTAGTTTATTTACAACAAAAAATGAGTAAAAAGTTTAATGTTATTATGGATGGTAGAGATATTGGCACAGTGGTTTTAAAAGATTCTCCATATAAATTTTTCTTAACTGCCTCTTCAGAGGAAAGAGCTAGAAGAAGATATGAAGAATTAATATCTAAAGGGATGAAGGTAGAGTTTAATGAAATCTTAGAAGATATGAAAAAGAGAGATTTTATTGATACTAATAGAGAAACAGATCCATTAAGAAAAGCAGACGATGCTATCGAAATAGATACTACAGGATTAGATATAGATGGCGTTGTAAATAAAATTTTAGAGTATATTAAATAATGAACTAATTATAAATATATTATTTTAGATTTATACTCTATTTATAAAGGTGATGGAATGAGAAAAGTAATTTTGGCAGAAAATGCAGGATTCTGCTTTGGTGTAAAAAGAGCAGTTGATGAAGCACTTAAGAATAAAGAAGTATTTAATAAGAAAATATATACTTTAGGACCACTTATTCATAATAATGATGTGGTAGAAATGCTTGAAAGCAATGATATTCATGCTGTTAATTTTGATGATATCTCTAATTTATCAAAAGATGACGTTGTAGTGATTAGATCCCATGGAGTATCAAAGAAGGTATATGATGAACTAGAAAATAGAGGACTTACAATAATAAATGCTACATGTCCCTTTGTTACTAATATTCAAAAAAAGGCTAAGAAATATAGTGATGATGGATATAGAATAGTTATTATGGGAGACGAAAAGCATCCGGAAGTTGTAGGCATAAATGGTTGGTGCGATAATAAGGCAATCATAACTAAAGATGGAGAAATTGATGAGTCTAATCTTGAAAAAGTTTGCTTAGTTTCACAGACTACTGAAAAAAAAGAAAATTGGGAAAAAACCTTAAATAATATTAGCAATAGGTCAAAGGAAGTTCTTTCTTTTAATACCATTTGTTCAGCTACAGATGTAAGACAAAAAAGTGCTGATGAAATATCTAAACAAGTTCAAGTAATGCTAGTTATCGGTGGTAAGAATAGTTCTAACACAACAAAGTTGTATGAGATTTGCAAGAAGAATTGTGAGAGAACATACTATGTTGAAAATGCTAAGGAAATACCCTTAGATTTAATTAATGATAAAGATATAGAGTTAGTTGGAGTAACTGCTGGAGCATCTACTCCTGACTGGGTAATTAAGGAGGTAATTAAGATTATGGAAAACAATAACAACTCAGAAGTTAATCAATTAGATTTGATGAACGAAATGGATAGAAAATTAACTATTGGTGAAGTTATAAAGGTTGAAGTCTTAAAAGTTGATTTTGATGCTGCATATGTAGCAATTCCAGGATATAAGTTAGATGGTAAGATTCCAAAGAGTGAATTTACTTTTGATAAATCAGAAGATATATTAGAAGTTGTAAAAGTTGGCGATGAAATAAAAGCTAAGGTTTTAAGTTATAATTTTGAAGGTTATGTTCTATTATCAAGAAAAGAAATTCAAAGAGAAGAAGCCTTAGAGGAATTAAAAGATGCTAAAGAAACTGAAAAGACATTAGATATTGAAATAACTGATGCAGCTAGAGGTGGATTAGTAGCATATTATAAGGGTGTAAGAATATTTATACCTCAATCACAAATATCAGTTGCATTTGTAAAGGACCCAGCTAGTTACGTAGGAAAAGTATTAAATGTTAAGATACTAAACCTAGAAGAAGGTAATGTAATTGCTTCTAGTAGAATTATTGAAGAAGCTGCTAAAAACGAAAGAGAAGATGCAGCATGGGGTTCTATAAATGAAGGTGATGTATTAAAGGTTAAGGTATTAAGATTTGCAGAGTTTGGTGCTTTTGTAGATGTTAAAGGTCTAGATGGATTAATTCCACTATCACTTATGAGTTATGGCAAAGTTTCAAAGCCACAAGAGCTTTTAAAGCTTGGTGAAGAAGTTGAAGCTAAAATAATTGCATTAAATAGAGAAGATAATAAATTAACATTAAGTATTAAAGATTTACTAGAAGATCCATGGATAAACATAGAAGAAAAATATCCAGAAGGAACAATAGTAGTTGGTAAAGTAGTAAGAATAGCTGATTTTGGTGCTTTTGTAGAACTAGAAAAAGGAGTAGATGGATTACTTCACATTTCTCAAATTTCTAGAAAAAAAATAAACCATCCTTCAGAAGTATTAAAAGTTAATGATGTTGTTAAAGCTAAAATATTAAGCGTTGATAGCGAGAAAAAGAAAATTGGTTTAAGTTCAAAGGTTATAGATTAATAATTTAAATGTATATTAAAGAGTTCTTTCATATAGAAAGAACTCTTTTGTTATTATACGAGAATTAAATGAATATATTTAATTAGTAATAATATTTTAGGAGGAATCTTATGGAGCACATCATTCAGCGTGTACTATTAAATTATAATATTATTGGATATAATGCTGTTAAGAATGGAAAGTGTTACATAATTGATTGTGGAGAAGATAAATTTATTTTAAATTCCTATAGAAGAAATAAAAAAGGAATTAAGGAATTGTTTCAGTTTAAAGAAGATATATACAATAATGGTTTTAGGAAAACTTCACGAGTAATTAAAAGTAACAATGGAAATAGTTATATAATAACAAAAGATAGAATTTATTATTTAACTACTTTTACTGAGAATGAGAATAAAATGGAACCAGATCAGTTTTACAAATCAACTATACAAGTACTCAGAAATTTTCATAAGTGCACTAGAGAATTACACCCTGAAAAATACAGGTTAAGAAGAGAATATGGAAAAACGATAGATAAATATATTAGAAGATTAGTTTTCCTTGCTAATTTAAAACAAGAATTAAATATGAAAATTATTAAGGCTCCGTTAGATTCTACGGTTTATGATATATTAAATGCTTACGATAATATATTTGAAAGATGCTTATTGATATTAAGAAGTGTAGTACCTAAGAGTTCTCAAAAACTACTTAGGTATAAGTTTTGCATTTCAAATTTAGCATTAAATAACTTTGGGGAAGTTGAAGGAAAGGTATTGCTTAGAGATATACCTAAAATAAAGCAGTCCTACTATCTTACTGATTTAGGATCATTATTAAATAGCATAGAAAATAGTCCTTCTATCAAATGGAGTTATAGTTTTTTTGAGGAATTAATTAATGTTTATAATAAAGGAGAAACCTTTATTGACGAAGAAATTTATTTGCTTTATTGCTTTACCATATTCCCCTATAGGCTATATGATATTTGTAAAGGTATATATAAAAAGCAAAATACAAGCAACATAAATATATTAAGAAATGAATTTGATTATTTAATAGAAATAAAAGAAAATCTTGATTTATGGATTGACAAATTTGAGGAAAAGTATAATATGTAGATTTAATATATGATATAATAATTATATTTTGGTGGAGAGATGTGATTAAAATGAAAATCAAA